>JAURXC010000192.1 GCA_030654645.1 Deltaproteobacteria bacterium
GACCGCCGGCCGCTCGGGCTGTCCGAAGATCAGGCAGCGCTTGTCCGGCGTCAACTGCAGGCAGCGCACCCCGGCCGGTTTGCCTTCCGGCATGCCGGGAATCGCCGACGAAATCGACGGTGCAATGCAGCAGGCGGCACAGCCGGTTCGGCATTGCATGTTTTCAGTTTCTGCCATGATTGCCATCAGATTTGCTTCTCAGGCTCCGGTTGCAAGTTGTGCGGCCAATGCGCGGATGTGCCGGTCGTCGGTCCCGCAGCAACCGCCCAGAATCTTCAGCGCCAGTTCACCGTGCAAGCCGGCGACGGTGCTGCCGAAGGCCAGTGGTTCTTCCTCCACCAGACTGGCGCTGCCGTCAAGATCTTCCGGGCTGAGTGCGGCGGTATTGGCCAACAGGCCGATGATCCGTTGACGAACCAGATCCGAGGAATTGGTTTTGTGCAGAAGTGCGGACCTGGCAAAGGAGGCGTGGGTACAGTTGACCAGATAGGCCAGGGGGGATGGTGTAACGGCGGCATCGATGCTGGTGACGGCATCTTTCAAAGGCGTGCCATCCAGCAGTGTCCCTTCGGGGCGAACAATGAAGCTGATGAGATAGGGGCGACCGGTAGTGGCCAGTGCCTGTGCCAGGCCAGTTGCCTCGCTTAAGGCCGGGAGTGTGGAGGCGAGCAGGAAATCTACTCCGGCATCGGCCAGTTTAACAGCCTGCCAGGAGTGAAACTCACGCGCTTCGTCAACGGCCATGGCATCTACCGGGTTGTAGGCATCGCCGCGACAGCTCATCAGGCCGCAGATGGCAACCTTGCCGGCATATTCACCATAACTGTTCCGCAGCGTATCAAGAAACCTGGCATTATCGCCGTTCACATCGACTCCGGCAAAGCCGGCCGCAGCGATCCTCTCCCTGCTTGCCCGCCAGGTCGGCGTTGAGATCAGCAGCGGCAGGTTGAACTCGCGGCCTATATCCAGATACTGGCGACAGATGGCTTCCAGCGCCGCCCGTTTCGCATCCTCATAGATAAAGGCCGAGTTGACCAGGTAAGGATCGAGTCCCAGGTTGCCGTCGCGGCGCAACCGCTCGATGACCGCCCCCTCGCCGAGGATCACGGGATACTGTTCAAGAAACTTTGTAAAAGAGATCTGCTTCATTCGGAGAGTCTTCCCGCCAGGCAATTGCCTTGCAAACGCGGAACTTCATGTTAAAATGACCACACACTTACGATCCGGAATTTCAGCTGCAAGGAGGGCAACGATGCTCTTCATCAGCCGCTCGAAAGCAAGGCGTCACGGCATGCTTCTCGATCACCCCCAGGATGGCGATCAACGCTGCTGCAACTGCGGCGGGGACTGCTGCCGCTCATTCTCCGATGTTGAACTCACTTGGGAAGAGTTCGAGCGCCTTCAACAGCTTGGAGCCAACCGCCTGCAACTCTCCCTGACCGGTCCGCACCGCTTGCTGATCGATTACAACTGCGAATTTCTCAGTGACGGGCGCTGCCGGATCTATGAAGCGCGCCCTGAAATCTGCCGGCGCTTCATCTGCACTGATGCCTGAAATTGCATGTCTGCCGGCAGGATTGGCAAACTGGGGTGCAGGACTGGCCCATCACCCTCCGAAGCGGTTACGGTAGTATTCCGTGCCTCTCCTGCGCAGGATGGCCAGGTGGTAGAGTTCGTCGTATTTGTGTGCGGCTGCTTCCCAGGTAAAGCGCTTCTTCATGCCGTTTTTGCGCAGCGCCGCCAGTCCCTTGGGGTTGTTGAAAAAGGTCCAGGCCGCCCAGCCGACCGTGTCAAACAGCGCCGTGGCGGAATGGCTCCAGAATTTGAAACCATCACCGGACAGAACCGCCTCGTTGAAGTTCTCGACGCTGTCGGCCAGTCCGCCGGTGGAACGTACGATCGGAGGGGTGCCGTAGGCCAACGAATACATCTGGTTCAGCCCGCAAGGCTCGAATGAGGATGGCATCACGAAAAAATCGGCGCCGGCTTCGACCTTGTGGGCCAATGCCTCGTTATAGCCGATGTAGCAGGCGAACTTTTCGGGATACAACGCGGCGATGTCCCCGAAATAAAAATGAGCCCAGGGCTCACCATTGCCGATCACGACAAACTGTACATCCATCTCCAGGATGTTGTGAATCGCCTCGGCCAGAATGTCGGTGCCCTTCTGTTTGACCATCCTCGAAACAACACCGAACAACGGCACGTCGTCGCGCTGCGGCAGTCCCAGCACCGCCTGCAGATCGCGCTTGCAGGCAGCCTTCCCCTTTTTCACGGTGCGAGGAGTATAGTTGGCGGCGATGAAGGGATCGGTCTCCGGATTCCATTCCTCGTAATCCACGCCGTTCAATATTCCACTCAGATCCGCGGCCCGTTCCTGCACCACGCCTTCCAATCCCCAACCGAAAGCCTCGGTCTGGATCTCGCGCGAGTATTCTTCGCTGACCGTATTCAGCAACGTGGCGTGGTAGAGCCCCCCCTTCAGCAGGTTGACCTGATCGTCCTTCTCCAGTTCCAGGTAATTGAAATGTTTCCAGCCGATACCGAGCACATCCATCAGGCCTGGATAGAAATTGCCCTGATGCTGCATGTTGTGCAGGGTCAGCAGAGAGGCGGAGTTACCGACATAACGGTCATGCAGGTAGGAGGTATTCAGCAGCACCGGGATCACGCCGGTATGCCAGTCATGGGCATGAACCACGTCCGGCGACCAGTTCAGCATCTTGCACAGTTCCAGCGAAGCCTTGGACAGGAACACGAAGCGGTTGTCGTTGTCCAGGTACCCTTCGCCCTCCTGCTGGTATAGTCCGGAACGGCCGTAGTAACCCTCGTGTTCCAGGAAGTAGACCGGCACATCGCAGCCCGGCAGGCAGCCTTCCCAGACACCGCAGTACTGGTGCCCGGTGATGCCCATCGGCACCACCAGGGTTCCGGGCAGCATGCGCAGATCGTATTTCAGCGGATCCACACAGTAATAGCGGGGGAGAACTATTCTGACATCATGTCCCATACGGGCCAGATACTTGGGCAGTGCGCCGACAACATCACCGAGCCCCCCCTCCTTGGCAAAGGGGGCGGCCTCGGAGGCGGAGAAAAGGATCGAAAGCGAGTTTACAGGTTTCTTCATAAAGGTTTCGGCACGTTATTTCGGCACGCTCTCCCAGTCTTTCAAAAACTTTTCGATGCCGGCATCGGTCAACGGGTGTTTGGCCAGCTGGATCATCACCGAGTAGGGTATCGTGGCGATATCGGCGCCGATCAGGGCCGAGTTGAGTACGTGAATCGGATTGCGCACGCTGGCGACGATGATTTCGGCCATGTAACCGTAATTGTCAAAAATGGTGCGGATCTCTTCGATGATCCCCATGCCGTCCTGGGAGATGTCGTCCAGACGGCCGACAAACGGGGAAACGTAGCTGGCGCCGGCCTTGGCGGCCAGGAGCGCCTGCATCGGCGTGAAGATCAGGGTCACGTTGGTCTTGATGCCCTTGTCGGTCAGCGCCTTGCACGCCTTGAGTCCCTCGGGCGTCATCGGTAGTTTGATGACGATGTTCTTGTGGATCTTGACCAGCTCCTTGGCCTCTTTGATCATGCCGGGGGCGTCAAGCGAGATGACCTCGGCCGAGATCGGGCCGTCCACGATCGAGACGATTTCCTTGATCACGTCCTTGAATTTGCGACCCGATTTTGCGATCAGCGAGGGGTTGGTGGTTACGCCGTCAACCAGTCCCAGCGCGTGTGCTTCCCGGATTTCCTTGACATCAGCCGTGTCGATAAAAAATTTCATCATTTCCTCCAGTTAGTTTGGTATGTGGTCAAGCTGTTCGCGATATTTTTCCAGACAGTCCATTGAGCAGAAGTAGTGCTTTTGGCCATCGTGCCTGCCGACAACGGCCTGCTCCTCCGATACATATACTCCGCAGACCGGATCGCGGTGAGTAATTTCGGCCGAGTCCATTTTCCCGACAGGTTTCTCGACGCTCTTTTTGGGAGATGCCAGTGAAACAATTATCCGGTAGCCGATGTAAAGCAAAAGGCCCCATATGAGAATTCTTATCAAACCTCTCTCCTCTGTTCAGGTCCGGAAATCGGTCCGGACCCGTTGTTCAGATTTTCACAACTACTTCGCCGGAATGCAGTGCGGCAAGCAGTTCCGCGACGGTGATCCCGGAGACCGGATGCACCAGCTCTGGTGCAATTTCGCAGAGCGGCTGCAACACAAAACGCCTCTCCATCATGCGCGGATGCGGGACAACCAGGTCCTCCTCGGACAGGATCCGCGTTCCATACAGCAGCAGGTCCAGGTCCATTCTGCGCGGTCCGTTTACAACCGTTCTGGTTCGCTTGAAACTGTCGGTTTCGATGCGCAACAGGTGTGTCAGAAGAGTACGGGGGGGGAGTCCGGTTGATAGCTTGAGTACCGCATTGTAGAAGGCATCCTGATTTACGGTTCCAACCGGAGATGTTTCATAGAACGAAGAGAGGGCCGCTACCTTGGACTCCGGCAAGCGCCCGATTTCGGCCACGGCACGCAGCAGGTTCAACTCACGATCTCCAAGATTGGAACCAAGTGCTATGTAGGCTTCCGTTTCCACCGGCTGATTAAAACACAACCGGCCGAAAGCGTCAACCGTAACACCATGACTAAAAATAAAAAAACACCCTGGCAACTAGGAGGGGAAGTTACCAGGGCAAATGAGGATTCGTTGGAATCCTCGCAAAGATCTTATCTGTACTAAATGTAGCAGCATCAATCAACAAATGCAATAAATAAAAAACCATAAACTACCGGCATTACATTTAAAAACTAGCAATCTCGACCCTTTTGGTCGTATACGGCTCTGACTCAGCCTGAAGAGTGTTTGCAGATTCAGTCCGGCAGACAGGACGCTAATCCCGTTTGGATGTCCGGATATCTCAAGTTGATTTTCAGGCGTTTCAGCATGCGACTGTTGTCAATCACCCGCGACTCGCTGACATAGGAGAACATCAGCGGCGACATCACCAGACGGGCTTCATCCAGCGGCACCTGCGGCTGGCGCGGCATCTTCAGCGCATCGGCACAGGCGTTGAAATAGCTGGTCATGCTGGTCGGATGCCCATCGCTGACGTTGAAGATTTCTCCGGCTTCGCCCGATTCCGCCGCGGCCAGGCAGACAGTGGCCAGGTCGTCGGCATGGATACGGTTGCTGGGGCCGGATTCCTCTTCCTTCAGAAGTGCTTGCCCCTGGCTGATCTGCATCAGCGGGAGCCGTCCCGGGCCGTAGATGCCACTGACCCGCAGAATCACCACCGGTGTGCCGGTTGCGGAGCCATATTGCAGAAAAGCGTTTTCGGCGTCGAGACGGCGCTTGCCCATCGCCGAGGAAGGTATTGTCTCCGACTCTTCAGTGACAATACCGCCGGAAATCTCACTATAAACCGAGGTGGCGCTGACGTAGATAATCTTGGAAGGTTTCTGTACCCGGCTCAGAGCCGCGATGAAGTTTCTGGCGCGGGTGTCTGCAATGCCGCCTCCCGGCGGCGGCACCAGATAGTGCAGCATGCTGCCGGCGGTATCCAGAGAAGGAATTTCTTCGGCTTTGTCCAGGGAGCAGGCAACGGCGCTGAACCCCTCCCCTGAAAGAGTGGAAACAAGTTCCGGCGACCTGAGCATGCAGGTAACTTCAGCGCCCGAATCACGGTATAGCCGCGCAACCCTCCCGCCGATATAACCGCATCCGGCAATGAATATTTTTTGCATGGAATCCATGGACCTTTCGTGATCAAGATTATCCGGACGATTGGAGCTTTTCTATTTCATGAATGACGATATCAGCGGAAGCATGCTGGCATTTGCCGACCCGATCGCGGCCTTGCGTTCCGCATCTGTCAGAAACAGCTTCAGGTATTTCCTGGCTTTCTTTTTGTCACCGGCGATCGTTTCCGTCATCTTGCAGAGAATCCCTACCGGCACCCCTTTGCGATATCCTTCAACCAGCTTCTGAATTTCATCACAGCGCTGTTTCTCGGTCCATGTTTTGAACAGCGCGGCTCCCAGGTCATTGTTGTTGTCAAGCATGATTATCCCCGTAAGTTGAATTTAAAAAGCCCCGCAGACAAGTCTGCGGGGCAAAATACTACCATGTAATATATTTAATGACTACTTCTTCTCGCAAGTATCTTCAAAGTTGAGTGCCGCCAGTTTCTGGTAGTAGGCAAAGTGTGTTTTTGCCCATTCACCGGCCTTCTTCATCAGGGCCTCGGCCTGCTTGGGGTTGGCCTTTTTCAACATGCGGTAGCGGTTTTCGTTATTGGTATATTCCTCAAAGCTGATTGTTGCCGGCTTGCTATCCAACTGCAGCGGGTTCTTGCACTCGGCAGCCAGGGCCGGGTTATAACGGTACAGAGGCCAGTAACCGGACTGTACCGCCATTTTCTGAGCATCCACACCAGCTGTCATGTTGATGCCGTGGGCGATACAGTGCGAGTAGGCTATGATGATCGAAGGTCCATCATAGGCCTCGGCCTCCAGCATGGCCTTGATACACTGGTTGGGGTTGGAGAGAGCAACCTGTGCCACATAGACCGAGCCGTAGGACATGGCAATCATGCCCAGGTCCTTCTTGGATACCGGCTTGCCACCAGCCGCAAAAAGCCCGACAGCTCCCATTGGTGTAGCTTTGGAAGCCTGACCACCGGTATTGGAGTAGACCTCGGTGTCAAGAACAAACAGATTTATGTTCTTGCCGGAAGCGATGACATGGTCCAGACCACCGAAACCGATGTCGTAAGCCCAGCCGTCGCCACCGATACACCAGACCGACTTCTTAACCAGGTAGTCCGCGACCGGAACCAGCAGTTTTGCGGTTGCGTTCTTGCTGCCTTTCAGAGCAGCCTTCAGCTTGTCAACGCGTCCGCGCTGTGCCTCGATACCGGCCTGGGTTGACTGGTCGGCTGAAGCGATTTCCTTCAACAGCTTGGCATTTGCCGCAAAGGCCTTGTTTTCGGCCAGCTCCGCCACATACTCAAGGGCCGATTTGGAGAACTGGTCAACAGTCAGGCGCATGCCGTAACCGAACTCGGCGTTGTCCTCGAACAGCGAGTTGGACCATGCCGGACCACGACCATCGGCACGCTGTGCGTAAGGTGTGGTGGGCAGGTTGCCACCGTAGATTGACGAACAACCGGTGGCATTGGCGATCATCATCCGGTCGCCGAACAGCTGGGTCAACAGCTTCAGATAAGGAGTCTCGCCGCAACCGGCACAGGCGCCGGAGAATTCGAACAGCGGGCGGATCAGCTGGTTGCTGCGCAGGGTCTCCAGCTTGACTTGTGTTGCATCTACATCCGGCAGCTTGAGGAAGAAGTCGAAGTTTTCAGCTTCCGCTGCGCGCAGTGGCGGCTGGAAGGTCATGTCCAGCGCCTTGTGATCCGGATTCTGCTTGTCCTTGCCCGGGCAGTTGTGAGCACAGGCGCCGCAACCGGTGCAATCCTCGGGTGCGATCTGTACGGTGTACTTCTTGCCGGCCATTTCAGGGATCTTGCAATCGGTTGATTTGAAGGTCGCCGGAGCATCCTTGAGCAGCTTGCCGTCATAGGCCTTGGTGCGGACCGAGGCGTGCGGACATACGAAGGAGCAGATACCGCACTGGATACAGATCTTATCGTCCCATACCGGAATTTCCGTGGCGATGTTACGCTTCTCGTACTGGCTGGTGGCGGTCGGGAAGGTGCCGTCGGCAGGCATCTTGGAAACCGGCAGACTGTCTCCCAGTCCGGCCACGATCACGCCGGTGACATCCTTGACGAATTTTGGCGCCTTGCTGGAAACCGCAGCGGCCATCTTCAGCTTGCTGGTCGCTTTTGCCGGAACCTTGACTTCGTAGAAGTTGTTCAGACCGGCATCAACCGCCTTGTAGTTCATTTCCAGAACCGCTTCGCCGGCTTTGCCATAGGATTTCTTGATGGCGCCCTTGATCGAGTCCACGGCATCCTTGAGCGGGATGATAT
>JAURXC010000199.1 GCA_030654645.1 Deltaproteobacteria bacterium
CCAGGGTTTTGGCCAGTCCGGCCCCGGTGCCAAGAAGTTCCCAAGAGACCTTGGCAACAACACATTCGAACTGTTCGATCACCACCCAGACACCACGATATCCGGCGAGCATCTTCCGGAGACGTTCGCCTTCTTCGTCAAGCTCCTCCTCCAGCGGGCCGGCGGAGTTTTTGGCCAGTTCGGCCAGAATCGCCTGCTCTTCGGGAGTGAAATACATCTCCAGCGCCGCCGCCGGGCAGATTTTGACGCACTTGAGGCAACCGATGCACTTGGCGGCCTCGATGACCGGCTCGCCGGAATCGGTCATCTCGATGCAGTTGACCGGACAGGAACTCTGGCAGCGCTCTCCGCAGGCGATGCACCTGCCTTCGATCAGGCTGGCCACGCCGCGAGGTTTTTTAGGTTTTATTTTAGAATTTTCAATCATGGGATGGTTTCCACCTGTAGGGGCGCCCGCTTGCCGCGCCCAATGATTTTCGAACAGGGGCGCGGCAAGCAGCGCCCCTACAATACATCATACCGCCAGCAGGTCCTTGCCAAGCAGCCTGTCGATCAGCAGGTTGGCGGTCCCGATCGGATCACCGATACCATCGCCGATGATTTCCCCCTGGTCCCGCTCCGGGGAAAAGATCTTGCTGACCCAGGTCGGAGAACCTTTCAGACCGACGGTCTCGACGTCAAGCTTGAGGACCGAGTTATCCCAAACCTTGATTTCCATATCCTGAGATTCGATCCGCATCGGCACGGTCGGATAGCGCGGACGGTTGAGTTCCCTGACCACCGTGATCATCACCGGCAGCGGCGCTTCGACGATTTCGTGACGCCCTTCCAGCTTGCGGCGCACCCGGATGCTCTTTTTAAGAAAATCGATCGACTCGATCCGGTCAACCAGGGTCAGTTGGCTGAAACCCAGTCGGGAGGCGATGCCGGGGCCGACCTGGGCGGTGTCGCCGTCGATGGTCTGTTTGCCACAGAAGACGATACCGACCTGTTCCTGCCGGTTAAGGCGCTCGATGGCGGCCGAGAGCACCTTGCTGGTGGCCAGGGTATCGGCGCCGCCAAAGCAGCGGTCGGACAGCAGGATGGCCTCGTCAACCCCGAGGGCGCAGGCTTTCCTCAAGGTGGCCACGGTATTTGGCGGACCCATCGAGAGCGCCACGGTGCGCAGGTTGTAGCGATCCTTGAGCCTCAGGCTCTCTTCGAGCGCATGCGAGTCGTAGGGGTTTATGATAAACGGAATTCCATCACGGATCAGCGTGTTGGTTACCGGGTCAATCTTGACCTGGGTGGTGTCCGGCACCTGTTTGATGCACGATATGACTAGCATGAGA
>JAURXC010000212.1 GCA_030654645.1 Deltaproteobacteria bacterium
CCGATCGGCAGGCCGGTCAGTGAGTTCTTGAAGATCTGCTCGAAGCCGAGGAATTTGATGATGCCGAGATAGACCGAAGGGTGGAAACGGAGGCCACCTTTGTATGGTCCGAGAGAGCTGTTGAACTCGACCCGGAAGCCGCGGTTGATATGAACGGTGCCCTTGTCATCCTGCCATGGCACCCTGAATATGATCTGGCGTTCCGGTTCACAGATGCGCTCGATGATTTTGCGTTCCAGGTATTCGGGGTGTTTGGTCACTACCGGTCCAAGACATTCAAGGACTTCGAGAACTGCCTGATGAAACTCGGTTTCGCCCGGATTTCGCTTCAGAACTTCCTGATACATTCCTTCGATTTTTTCGTCGACCTTTGGCATGGCGCCTCCTGAGAGATTAAAATGCGGGCAGATATGAATAATAAATGTGCATATCGTGACGCTGTTGCCTCTTTTGCAAGCAGATATCGTGCCACGGGCGGCATTAACTTGATCGTAAAGCAATCACAGCTTAAAAATTAGTCACTTGCGGGTTGCGATTGCCAGTTTTATGATGCTCCTGCCTTAATCGATGGTTAAATTTAGAGTTAACGCAGCACACAATAGTGTAATATTTGTGTGCACCCGGTAGTCGCGCCGGCTCATTGAAATAGTGGTGCAGGCTCGGGCGGCTTTCGCAAAAACGGTTATTTAAGCATCGCTTCCATATAAAGCAGTTGACCGAAAGTGGAAAATCGCTACAATACACCTCGCTGAGTGCCGCTTTTTGATGCAAGTGGACATGTTGGGCGCTTTAAGCACGTTATGGTAATTTTGATATTACTAAACTTAAAGGCACCAATTTCAAATCAGATGGCTGTCTGATGCGAGTGAATATCGATGATAGATGCTTCGGTGCCCAGTTCGTGTTTTTGACTCTGGCTGAAACGGCATGTTTGATGCTTAGATGTTATTAACTGGCCACCATTCATTCGGATAGGCCAGGCGGACCTGTAAGCCGCAATTTTTTGCTTCATGTAAATGCCGTCCAGTAAGTTACATGTATCATCCGAACTTCTTTTTTTATGCAGTCTGCCCAGAGTAATTGCCCAGCAAGTGGGATCAAAAAATAAACACATTTTTACACTTGAGGTTTCCATGCTGATTGTTGCCTGTATAAAGCAGGTTCCCGACACGACCCAGGTTCAGATTGACCCGGTCACAAATACTCTGATTCGTGACGGCATACCATTCATCGTAAATCCATACGACACACATGCCCTTGAAGAGGCCCTGCGCCTGAAAGATCGCTTCGGATGCCGGGTCGCCGCTATTTCTATGGGACCGCCCAACGCCGAGGCCACACTTAAGAAGGCGCTGGCTCTGGGTGTTGATCACGCAATTCTGCTTTCCGACCGGGTCTTTGGCGGGGCCGACACGCTGGCGACCAGCAACGTCCTTTCCGCAGCCATTCGCAAGTTGCATTCCGATGTGGATGAAGTCGGCCTTGTACTGTGCGGCAAACAGACCATTGATGGCGACACTGCCCAGGTTGGACCGGGCATTGCCAGCCGGCTGGGCTATCAGCAGCTGACCCTGGTTGACAGGATTGTTGATATGAACTTTTCCGGGAAGATTATCCGGGTCAGCCGCAAGCTTGAAGGGCGTCACGAGATTGTCGAGGCGCCGTTGCCGGCCATGTTGACGGTTGTGCGTGAACTCAACCGTCCGCGCTATCCGAAGGTGCCGATGCGGCTGGCGGCAGCCGATGCAACGGTGGAAGTCTGGAATAACCAGGTTCTCAAGCTGGATGAACAGAAGATCGGCCTTAAGGGGTCTCCAACCTGGGTGTCCAAGATATTCTCTCCTGATCGGGCCGTTGGTGAAATACTGGGCGACGGGAATTCCGATCCGGAAGGAACCGCTGAGATGCTGATCGAGAAGTTGCTGGCGAAGGACATGTTGCCGATATAACTTAAATAAAAGGGTTTTACATGACTGATCCAAAACCGAAACTGAAAAAACCGCGTGGAGTAGCCCGTCTGCTGGACGGCAAGTGTATCGCCTGCGGAGCCCGTTGCCAGAGCGTCTGTCCGGTCAATTGCGTTGAAATGACCGATAGTGGTGAACCGATAATCGAAGAGATCAAATGTATCGGTTGCCAAAAATGCATCAAGATCTGTCCGGCCTCGGCGCTGGAGATGTACTTCACTCCCGAAGAGCTGAAAATACTGGCGGAACTGGCAGTTTCGGCCGCTCCGGCCGAGGAGGAGGTCGATCCGGAAGCCGCGGCCCTGGCCAGAAAACTGGCCGAATACCGCGGGGTCTGGGTTTTTGTCGAACAGACCGAGGGTGAACCGGCCAAGGTCTCATGGGAACTGCTGGGAGTCGGCGCCGGGTTGGCCAAGACCCTGGGAGTTGAACTCTGCGCACTGGTGATCGGTTACGAGGTTGAACCTCTCTGCTCAGAGGCCTTTGCACATGGCGCCTCCAAGGTTTACCTGCTGGATGCGCCAGTCTACAGGCATTATCGCACCGAAGCCTATGTGGAGGGGTGCTGCCATCTGATCGAAAAATACAAGCCAGAAGTTATTCTGATGGGCGCCACCGGCATGGGACGCGATCTGGCGGGGGCGATAGCCACAAGGGTGGCCACTGGACTGACCGCTGACTGCACCGGACTGGCAATCGATGACAAGCGCAATCTGATGCAGACCCGCCCGGCTTTTGGTGGCAACATCATGGCTACCATCATGTGCGACAAGTTCAGGCCACAGATGGCCACCGTGCGTCCCAACGTGATGCCGATGCCGGAACTTAAAGAGGGCGCACAGGGTGTTGTGATCCGCGATCCGTTCGTGGTTGCGGAAGAGAGCGTGCTTACCAAGGTTATCGAAATTATCCGTGATGCACACAGCAAAAGTGCCGTGGACATAACCGGGGCCGAGTTCATCATCTCGGGCGGCCGCGGCTTGATGGGGCCTGAAAATTTTGCCATGCTGCAGGAACTGGCCGATGAGTTGGGCGGAGTGGTCGGCGCTTCCAGGAGCGCAGTAGACGCGGGCTGGATGCCGGGCGACCGTCAGGTCGGCCAGACCGGCAAGACGGTTAGGCCCAAAATATACATCGCCTGCGGCATTTCCGGAGCAATACAGCATCTGGTCGGTATGCAGGATTCGGACATGGTAATCGCTATCAACCGCGACAAGAGCGCTCCGATCTTCGAGGTTGCCACTTACGGCATCGTCGGCGATCTGTTCCAGGTGGTGCCGGCCATCACCAGGAAGATCCGTGAATTGAAGCAGCAACGAAAATAAAATCATATAACATAAGGTTTTTAACATGACACCAAACCCGACCATCTTTACCCCGCTGCTGATCGCTTCCCTGGCCGTCTTTGCCTGGGGGTGCTGGAAAAGGCTCAGCCTGATTTCCCTCGGAAAGCCCGAGAACCGGTTTGACAATATCGGTGCCCGGGTCGGAGAGATGCTGATGTACGCTTTCGGCCAGAAGCGTGTGCTGGCCAAGCCGTTCGGTATCAACCATTTCATCATTTTCTGGTCGTTCATCATTCTGCTTGTTGCCAATATCGAATTTATGTTGCACGGGGTTTTTCCCTGGATCAGTCTGACGAAGCTTCCAGATGGCATTCTGCTGCCATTGCTGTTGCTGCTGGATATCGCTTCACTGCTGGCGCTGGCAGCCGTTGCCGTCGCCGCGGTCCGACGTCTCATTTCGCCTCCATATCCGGAAGCCAGGACAATCGAGGCATTTTTCATACTCTCGTTGATCGGCATCCTGATGCTGGCCTATTTTGGCATCAATGCCGCAAAAATATCTCGCATGCAGGATGGCGCTCTGGTAATTGCCCGGACATGGATGCCGGTTTCCAGCGTTTTTGCAGGCATGTTTGCCCCGGCAGCGGGTGCGACGGTCTACTCTCTTTCCTGGTGGGCTCACGCTTTTGCGCTGCTGGCATTCATGTGTTATCTGCCCCACAGCAAGCACATGCATATCTTGACCGCGATCCCCAACTGTTTTTTCCGCAGGCTGGAGAAGCCTAATACGGTTCCTCGCGAGGAGTTTGCCGTAGGAAATGAGTTCGGTGTCTCTCGGGTGGACCAGTACAGCTGGAAAGACCTGCTGGATTCATTCTCCTGTACCGAATGCGGGCGTTGCCAGAAGGTCTGCCCGGCCAGTATCACCGGCAAGCCGCTCAACCCGCGCGCAGTGGTTCACGATATCAAAGTCAACCTGCTTGAGAACGCCAGTATGCTGAAAAAAGGCGAGCAGCCCGGGATTCCATTGATCGGCGCGCAGGGTGAAGGTAGCGTGTCCGAGGAATCGATCTGGGGTTGCACCACCTGCGGAGCCTGCATGGAGGCCTGTCCGGTTTTTATCGAGCAGATGCCCAAGATCATCCAACTGCGCCGTAACCTGGTGGAGAGCGAAGCCAGCTTTCCGGAGGAACTGCTCAACCTGTTCGAGAACATGGAAGGGCGCAGCAACCCTTGGGGTATTGCCCCCAGCGAGCGTACCAAGTGGTGCAGCCAGCTGGATGTAAAGCCGTTCGATAAAAATACAACCGAATACCTGTTCTATGTCGGCTGTGCCGGCTCTTTCGATTCCCGCAACAAGCATGTCAGTGTCGCCATGGCCCAACTTCTGGACCGGGCCGGAGTCTCGTGGGGTATTCTCGGCAAGGATGAGAAGTGCTGCGGCGATAGCGTCCGCCGCCTGGGAAATGAATATGTATTCGATAAAATGGCCCGCGAGAATGTGGAAATATTCCGGGAAAGGGGCGTGCGTAAGGTTATCACCCAGTGTCCACACTGCTTTTCGACCCTGAAAAACGATTACCGCCAGTACGGACTTGAGCTGGAGGTGATTCACCACAGTGAACTGCTGCGAAATCTGGTCCAGGATGGCTATCTCAAACTGAACGGAATTTCCGGCGATCTGGGAGCGATGGTATTTCATGACTCCTGCTATCTGGGCCGGCACAACGATGTCTACGACGCGCCGCGTGAAGTGCTGCAGGCGGCCACCGGGACCGCTCCGAAGGAGATCGGGCGTAACCGCAACAACGCCTTCTGCTGTGGCGCCGGGGGCGGCAGGATGTGGATGGAGGAGCATAGCGGCGAGCGCATCAATCTGACCAGGGTCAAAGAGGCGCTGGAAGAAAAGCCCGATACGATCTGCGTAGCCTGTCCCTACTGCCTGACGATGTTTGAGGACGGTCTGAAGGATGTCAACGCGGACGGCGTCAAGGTGCTGGATGTGGCCGAGGTGATGGCCGAGGCAGCCCTGCGCTGATTGGACACGCATCCTCCGCATTGAGCCTTTTCGATGCGGAGGATGCACACTTAACCTGTTTTGAAGCTGCGGCACTTTTACTCTCTTTAGATCCCCCGTCGTAATCAGGCCTCTCCCATTCCCGGACCCTGTTTATTCAGGCTAAAACGGCCAAAACTCCTTCTGTCGCTAAATCTTTCCGATCCTTATGAATCCCGCCATTGTTTAGTCTTACCAACAAGCAGTTTGCGGCCGGTTGCGATTTTATTCGTCTGCTGCCGGATAAATCTTTTTTTTTGCTTAGCGTTGTGTTATTTAACCAGAACTAAATTTTATTACTCCAATTCGGGAGGAAGCATGAGTTACGAAGTAAAAAACGAGCAACTGGTCAAGTGGGTATCGGAAGTCGCCTCATTGTGTAGTCCGGACAAGATCCACTGGTGCGACGGTTCACAGGAAGAATACGATGAGCTCTGCAACTTGCTGGTGCAGGGCGGCACTTTTAAAAAGTTGAACCAGGAAAAACGCCCCAATAGTTATCTGGCGTGCTCCGACCCGGGCGATGTTGCGCGTGTTGAAGATCGTACCTTTATCTGCAGCATATCCAAACATGATGCCGGCCCGACCAACAACTGGACCGCTCCCAAGGAGATGAAGGAAACCCTGACAAAACTTTTCAGGGGATGCATGCGCGGCCGCACCATGTACGTAATTCCGTTCAGCATGGGACCGCTCGGTTCTCCGATCGCAAAAATCGGGGTGGAAATCACCGATTCACCCTATGTCGCCGTCAACATGCGCATCATGACCCGCATGGGCAAGGCCGTGATCGATGTACTCGGCAATGGTGAATATGTGCCGTGCCTCCATTCTGTCGGCGCACCGCTGGAACCGGGGCAAAAAGATGTACCCTGGCCCTGCAACAAGGAAAAGTACATCGATCACTTTCCCGAAGATCGTTCAATCAGGTACATCGGCAGCGGCTACTGAGGCAATGCGCTGTTGGGCAAGAAGTGCCTGGCGCTTCGCATCGCCTCCAAGATAGCCAAGGACGAAGGGTGGCTGGCCGAGCATATGCTGATTCTGGGGATCGAGTCTCCCGAAGGCGAGAAAACCTACGTGGGGGCAGCCTTCCCCAGCGCTTGCGGCAAGACCAACCTGGCCATGCTGGTACCGCCCGAGATCTTCAACAAGAACGGCTGGAAAGTTTCAACCGTTGGCGACGATATCGCCTGGGTCAAAACAGGTTCCGATGGCCAACTCTACGCCATAAATCCGGAGTACGGATTTTTCGGTGTAGCTCCGGGAACATCGGCAAAAACCAACCCGAATGCGATGGCCTCCTGTGCCAGTAATTCTATTTTCACCAACGTGGCACTGACACCGGATGGCGATGTCTGGTGGGAGGGAATGACCGACACGCCTCCCGAGAAGCTGATCGACTGGCAGGGTAACGAGTGGACTCCCGGTTGTGGCAGGAACGCCGCCCATCCGAACTCCCGCTTCACTTCTCCGGCCGGCCAGTGTCCATCAATCGATCCGGACTGGGAAAACCCCAAGGGAGTACCTATCAGCGCCTTCATTTTCGGCGGCCGCCGCAACAATGTCATCCCGCTGGTTTATCAATCTTTCAACTGGAGTTTCGGTGTTTATCTGGCCGCGACCATGGGTTCGGAAACCACCGCCGCCGCCGTTGGGGCAACCGGAAATGTCCGTCGTGACCCGTTTGCGATGCTGCCGTTCTGCGGCTACCACATGGCCGATTACTTTGCGCACTGGCTGCAGGTCGGCCGGACGACACCCAAGCCGCCCCGCATTTTCAGTGTCAACTGGTTCCGCAAGGACGCCAACGGCAAATTCCTATGGCCGGGTTATGGCGAGAACATGCGAATTCTGAAATGGATTGTGGAGCGTGTCAAAGGTGATGCCGCCGCGGTTGAAAGTCCGCTGGGATGGATGCCGCGCTATGAAGATCTGGACTGGACCGGTCTGGAAGGAAGCGTTACCCGCGAGCAGTTCTATGACCTTATGTCGGTTGATCGCGATCTCTGGAAGGATGAGATCATTTCGCACGAAGAGCTGTTCGTCAAGATGTATGACCGGCTACCCAAGGAGTTCATGCATATCCGCGAACTGATACTTTCCGGGTTGTGGCGTTCGCCTGAGCATTGGGAGCAGTTTGATCCGACCGCCGATGCGGATGGTTTCAACGACTGATCAGCAATAAATCGGAACAAAAAGGGCGCTGCGGATGCAGCGCCCTTTTTTAATCAACGACCTCAATCTCTTTTACCCGCAGCTCTTCACCGGCCGTTATTTTGACCTGACAGCTTCCGCAGGCACCGCAGGCGGCAAACAACTCAGCCAGATGTGTTTCCGCACCGCACTCCTGGCAAAGACCCTTGCCGGGAATGCGTGTGATGACAAGCACAGCACCTTCCAAGAGAGTCTCCCTGCTGCAGGCCTCGAAACAGAACTCGACCGCGTCAGGGACGACGCTGCTCAATTCGCCGATCTCTACTTCCAGTGACTTGATTCGGCGGCCTCCCGCGTGTTGCAGGCATAAATCGATTATCCCCTGGGTTATGGACATTTCGTGCATTGACGGCCCCTTGCCCAATTCATGGCCAAGGGGCGACCTTGACCATGAATTGGAGTCGCATATAAAAAGAGCCTGCGGGTTACCCCGCAGGCTCTTTACACTTCCTTGAGGGATAGTGAATTAGTGCTTTTTCTCTGCAGCAGGAGCAGCGGCAGGAGCAGCAGCGTCAGCAGGCTTGGCTGCGTCAGTTGCTTTTGCTGCGGACATAGGTGCCTGTACTGGCTTCGGAGCTTCAACAGCAGGAGCAGGAGCAGGAGCTTCTTCTTTCTTCTTGCAGCCAGCAGCAAATACTGTAGCCAGTGCGAGTACCAGGGTCAGGGAGATCAGTTTTTTCATTGCGTTACCTCTTTCTTTGTGAATTTACCATTTAAACGCCGAGCGCATGGTTTTTAAAATCGACCTTGGAATATACGCAGATTCTCGCAGCTGTCAAGTATTATTTGCCAACAGTAATATTTTTTAAGACTTAGATCGTCATTTCATCATATCTTCAGCAGCGAGAACCATTTTACTAATATCCAGAAGTCTGGCTTCACCTTCCGCCAGTACCAGCCGGGAACATGTGAAATCATCTTCCAAAGTGTTGTGAACTTCAATTTCCTGTAATGTGGCAATTCTTATAACCCGCGCTACCTGAAAAGCCAGCGCGGCAACATCCTTGACCAGCACAATCATTTTCCGGGGCTCGGGGCATTGCGGCAAACCGAGAAAAGCTGCCAGGTCCATTACAGCTACAATCGAGCCATGTATCTGAACTGCCCCGCTGCAAAAGGCCGGCGCAAGTGGTATCGGCCAGCATGGCAGCGGATCGACAACTTCCGACACATGTGTCAGATCAAATGCGTAAAGTGATCCATGCACTTCAAAAACAAGAAATTTACGATCTTTGGCACTGCTCTGCATTCTGGTTATTCCGGCCCAACCTGAAAACGCTCTATCACGGTCAACAGCTCCTCTGCAAGCTGTGTCAGTTCCCTGGTCGCCAAGGCCATATCCTGCATGGCGGCCAGCTGCTCTTCGGTGGCGGCGGAGACCTGCTCGGTTGCAGCAGCGTTGTCATCAGCAACCTTGGCAATCTCATCAACCGCTTTGACCATACGTGCCGACCCTTCCTGCTGCATCTGGGAAAGATCCGCAATGCTGGTTGCTTTTCGCTCCGTTTCCAGGACGGTCTTGAGGATTTCCTGAAAAGCGCCCGCGGTTATATCAATATTTTTCTTCCCCTCTTTTATGCTGCGTGAGCTCTCCAAAATCGCTTCATGAACGCGATGGCTCTCTTCACGCAGGGTTTCAATCATGTCATTAATCTCGGATGCAGATTGCGATGAGCCGTCAGCCAGCTTGCGGACCTCCTCGGCCACAACGGCAAAACCCCTGCCCGAATCACCGGCTCTGGCCGCTTCAATCGAGGCGTTCAGAGCCAGCAGATTGGTCTGCCGCGCTATGTTGCCGATGCAGTCGGCAATCTTGCCCACTTTCTGCAGTTTGCTGTTGAAGGTGTCAAATTGACGTCCGATGGTTTCCTGGTTCTCGAAAAAATCCTTCATCCGTTCCAGCGAGTCATTTGCCAGCGCACCGCCGTGCTGGGCGGTCAGGCTGGTTTCACGGGCCGCCTTGGCCGTCTCACGGGCGCGGGCCGCGACCAGCTCGATGGAAATTGCCATCTCCCGGATGGTCTTGGAACTTTTTTCGACCATTTCGGCCTGTGACTCGGCACCGCGGGATATCTGCTCTATGGCTTGGGCAACCTCTTCGGTCGAGGCGTTTATCTCCAGTGCGGTCGAGTTGATCTCGCGGGAAGATTCAGAGAGCAGGCCGGAGGTCTTTTTGATGTGCCGCACCAGTTCCCTGAGATTCCTCAGCATCAGGTTGATCAGGCCGGCCAGTTCATTGCTTTCATCCGGAATCCGTGATGGCCGGATGATCACGTCTCTGGTCAAGTCTCCGCGCCCTATGGATTCCGCGGAATCTGTCAGGCGCTCGATATTCGCGGTAAAGCTCTTTGAAAACAGCCATCCCAGGATCAGGCCGATCGTCAGCGCCACCGCGTATCCCAGAAAACCGCTGAATTCCTGCGAATATCCGAGCCGGGCCACCAGCTTGGGGCTGAAGGCCACCGCTGCGACAACCACGACAAAACCGAGAATGAATTTATAGCCTATGGGGATGCGCATGCTGAACCCTCCGCATATGATTTTTGCTCGACCGAGCCTTATATTCGCCGGTAGATCCGCTCAACCGGACAAACTGCGGTGAATTTACGGCGAACATCACCAACCAGGGTTTCGGACTTGCCGAGCACCAGTATACCACCCGGCTGCAGAATGTCCGCGATGCCGTTCAATATTTTTTCCTGTTCGATCCGGGTGAAATATATCAGTGTGTTTCGGCACAGAACCAGATCGTGCGGCCGGTAGTTCTCCACCACGGTGATGTCGCCCTGGTTGAAGGTCACCATCTCCCGGATGGTACTCGAAAGTTGCATTCTGGAGCCGCTTGCCGTGAAGTATTTTTCCTTGTACGCATCCGACAACTCTTTAAGGCGATCCGGGTTATACTCACCCCGTTCAGCAATCCTGATTGTTTCCAGGTCTATATCCATTCCAGTTATAAATGTGTCCACTCGTTCGAAGTCGTTTGCGAAATATTCTCTCAGCAAAATTGCAATGCTGTAGGCTTCTTCACCTCCGGCACAGCCGAGACTGCAGATCCGCAATTGATCATGTTGCTCCGCCGAAGATTTGTAAAGCGATGGTATGACATCGGAGCGCAGCTTCTCGAACACCGATGGATTCCTGAAAAACTGGCTGACATGGATCGTGAGCGCTTTTTGAAGCAGGTTCAGCTCATGTTCGCTGCGCAGCAGCAGGTTACAGTAGCTGGCGGCGTCGTTACAGCGGCAGGAACGCATCCTGATCGCAACCCGCCTTTTCATGCACTTGTCCTTGTAATTCGACATTGTGAAATTGCAGCGCATCTCCAGAATCAGGCCGATCTCTGCCAGTTCATCGTCTCCTATTTCCAGGGTTTCCATCTGAGTGTTTGCAGCAAGGATATTATTCACTGATTGCCTTTCCGGATTTAAATCGATTCATCTCTATCATGAAGCGTTCGACCGTGCAACCGCAGATGAATGCATATGAGTAAATGCAGCTGAACCGGTAATGGCAAAATGATTGCATCGGTTGGTACGGCAATGCTAGATTTGTCGCTAACACGCACACCCTGGAACATGAAAATGACCGATATACCGAAAGATTTAACCGCCGGAACCACGGATCAGGACTACGCAACAAATGCGGAGAGCGGACAGATTCTGTCACGAAGGCTGCAGCATGTGCTTACAGCGGACAAGGATCAGCTGTTTAGCGTAGTACAGGACGCCAGCGGCGATGTGTTGCTGGCGGCATTGCGCAACCCGGCTCTGGACGAACAGCACCTGCTGGCGCTGCTCAAACGTCGTGGGCTGGGGGAAATCCCGGCGGCCATATTCAGCAATAAACGCCTGATTGAAAGCTATGCGGTGAAATTCGCGCTGGTCAGGCATCCCGAGACGCCACCCCACCTGGTTCCGGCGATGCTGCCGCTGCTCTATATATTCGACCTGGTCAAGCTCTGCCAGATGCCCGGAATAACCGCCGATGTGCATCTTGCCGCGGAGCGCAGCATCATCCAGCGTCTGCCGACCCAGCCGCTGGGGAACAAGTTGGCCCTGGCGCGTCGCGGCACGGCAGCGGTGGTTGAGTCGCTGCTCCGCGAAGGTCTGCCGAATGTGGTTGAGGCCTGTCTGGACAACCCGCATCTGAAAGAAGGCTCATTGTACCAGTTCCTCTCGTCGGCGCAGGCCACGGCCGAAAACGTTTCAACGGTTGCCCGCAGCAGCCGTTGGAAAGGACGCCCCAACATCCGCCTGGCGATCCTGAAGAACCCGCGCACTCCGGCGATCTGGTTCACCATGTTTCTGCCCGGGCTTCCCGCCGCCACGCTGCGCGATCTGCTTGCGTCACCACGCCTGACCTTTGCCCAGAAAGAGTTGGTCCGCCAGGCGAGCCGTCACAAATGATAGTCAACCTGATCATTGTTTTTCTGACCATTTTCGGGGCTGCACAGGTGTGCCATTGTCAGCCGGTAATCTTTGGAGTAGCCAGTCAAAACACGCCGGTGCTCAACTCTGCCGATTTTGCGGGTGTGTTCGGAGGGAAAGACGGTCGTGTTTTAAAAAGCGACCGTTGCGGCCAGGTCCGGGAACTGGAGTTCATTGCTCTGCCCGGAACGGTCTTCAAGGTTCTTGAAGAGCAGAGGCGCGGCCCGGCCAAGATCTGCCGGGTGGAGACCGAGGAATACCACGCCCCGCCCGGAATCGGGCTTTACGTGGAGTGCGGCGCCCTCAAGCGTGGGAGCGTTGTCCCGCCCCCCCGCGCCAGGACCCTGCCGTCACGGGAACAGGTCACGGCGGCCCTTAAAGATTCCCTGGGCAGCAGCTATGTCTGGGGCGGCAATGCGCGTGACGGGGTGCCGGAATTGGCCAAATGGTTCCAGGGGATCCTCGGCCAGGGAGATGCAGCCAGATTGACGCTGGCCGGACTGGACTGCTCCGGACTGCTGTATCAGGCTACCGGCGGCTGGACGCCGCGCAACACGTCGCAGCTTGTGGCATACGGAAACCCGGTTGCGGTTGCCGGCAGGCAGGCCGAGCAGATCATGACGGTGCTGGAACCGCTCGATCTGATCGTCTGGAATGGACACGTGGTGATTGTGCTGGATCGTGAAGCCGTGATCGAAAGCAGGCTGGAGTGCGGAAAGCCGGGCAACGGCGGAGTAGTGCTGACACCGCTGGAGCGGCGTCTGCGGGAGATCATGCGCAGCCGCAGGCCGGTTGACGCCTGGCCCGCGGGCAGCAAATCGAAGGATATTTTCGTTGTCAGAAGGTGGTACGGTTTGTAGGCAAAGCCGTTGCCGACGGCCAGGATAGCTATTTCTTCCTGCTCTTGTCCGGTACCGGCAGTTTCAGCAGCCGCAACACCTGGGTCATGTCGTCCCACACCGCCCAGAACGAATCCGAATTCCCGCCGGTGCGCAGCAGGTAGGAAGGGTGATAGGTCGGCATCAGCGGAATGCCGTGGAAGTCATGGAACTTGCCGCGCAGCTTTGAAATCGGTT
>JAURXC010000213.1 GCA_030654645.1 Deltaproteobacteria bacterium
TGGCTTGATTATTTGCCGGTCGATGCCTGGCGCGCATCGGTGCTTCCCAGTGACAGAATCCCTTTCAGGATGCCGGCCATCATCAGGATGCCGGGGATGAACTGGAAAAGTACGATCATGGCGCCGAATCCGATGAAGCAGGCTGCCAGGATACCAATTCCTTCGCTTTCGACTGCTCCGCCGGCCGCCAATGCCTGGCTGGCGGTGATCATTGCTGTTGTAAATGTTGTTGCTGATATGGCTCTCATGACTATCTCCCTTCCTGCTTCAATTGTTTCTGCCGTCTCTGTCTTCTGATTATTACTAAAGCATCGAGCGTGCCAAATGATTTAGATATTATAATAATTCTTGCAGACAGCTGTTATCGTTGATTTATATTTATCAACAGCATTTTGGAGGTCGCAGCGGATCAGAATGCCAGGGAATATTAAGTATAGGAATCATATACAGTAACTAGTATATTAATTTACATGCTTACGGGTTCTACTTCTTGATTTTATGGCGTTTTATTGTAAATATACTCAAATGTGATCCTGTACATAATCGTTATACAGTTATCCCGTATTGTAAAACAACGAAACAAGGGAGACATTATATGGAAGAAGCATCGGAAGCTATTGCAGAAGAAGTACCGGATTATGGGCCGGCGTTAAACCTGATACGCAGGCGTCGGAAATACTTCTTCGGGGTCGTCCTGATCTACATTCCAGCCATATGGATCATTCACGGCATATCTCCCACCAACAAAACAATGTTCACCACAATCGGAATTTGGGTAGTCCTGCTCCTCATCACCTGTATGATGTCAGCCGTCACAAGGTGTCCGCGTTGCGGAAACTATTTCCACGTAAACGGCATGTCAATGCTTTACTTGCGACGCTGCCTGCATTGCCAGCTTCACATCAATGCCGACAGAACCAAATAATACACTCTGACACAAAAACGGGGAATGAGTTGCCCCATTCCCCGTTTCATATAACATGATGCCAGATCAGCGGAAATCAGAGTTTTACCTCCACCTTATCCCCTTCACTTACCCTTAGCTTCTTTTCGATACCAGGACCGACAACTATGGTACCGTCATACTGCGGATCCATGTCTTTCATCACCATTACCGGAAAGCTGCCATTTGTTCCGGCAACCGTATTTATCAGCGTAAGCTTTTTAAAACCGGCTTTGTAGAAGTCATTGATATACTGCGATGTAGGTTGGCTGATCGCGATCATGCCAAGAGAATCAAAGCTGGCGCTGGCCTGTTTGTTGGCTAAATGGCTTATTCGAAGACGGAGTATGCCGTCGGAGTCAGTCAATTTGGCCGGCCCTGCTGTTGTGTCAGACGGTTGAGCAACCGAAGCTTCTGGAGGCATTTGCGCCTCCAGCTTTTTAGCAGCCAGATTAAGCGTTATTGACAAGACTTGAAGGTTTATGCTTTTAGTACACAACAGAAACAGCATGGCGCTTGGCAATCTTTTTAATATAATACGCCCGTCGTTGTAGCGCATGTCAAGGATATCGAGGCTTTGAGATATCTGCAGACCATGGGCACATTCCAGGGTCAGACCCGCGGCCTTTTTAAGAGAAACAGTATCTATCAGAGCAGGAAAGGCGTGTGACAATACATCTCCCTTTTGACTGAAGACCGCACTTCCGATCACACCTTCGACCATGTTTACATGTTGCAGGACTTCCTGCATCAGAACACCCTCCTACTTGCCAGGCATAAGCGCAGATTTTATCTCGTTTTCAACACTGTCCAGATTGCAATCAGGCTTGACCGCTATGCTCAGATAGTGTTGTTTGGAGTCGTACATCAGCAGGTGAAAGTTGCTCGTATGAACAGCAGCTGCCTTTATCTCTCCCAACCCCATCAGATCGCCGAGCTGATTGCCGGTTTTTGCCAGAAACATCCCTTTGGCAGCCAAAGCAACAGCCTCAATACTTGAATCCTGGATCGGCACACCCTGCTTGTCGAGCAAAACAGCGTAAGTTATATTGTTAATTTCCTGCAAATGTGCCGCGATCTTGCTCATGGTTCGACGGGGGGTCACTGACGGGCCGGCCGATTTGTTTACCGCGGAACCGGCATTTTCCTCGTCCATTCTCCGTAACGCCTCCAGAAGCAGAAAATCGGTACGGTAGTGGATCGTGCAAACGTTGGAAGTCATTTCGGGGTGGATATTGAAAGTACCACCGGGCCACTTGATTATTTCATATATGGCCTGCTCACCGGACTCCTGCCCCTGCTCGGCATGGATTATCTCACCGTCAACAAAATAAATAACACCCTTGCTATCACCGTATTCAACGGTAATTGCTCCGGTATACTTGTTGTGACCCTTAAGCTGAATGACGTCAGTCAGCGAGAGGCCGGCAACAGCTCCTTTAAAACCAGTGATGTTTTCTGACATCTTTGTCAACCTGTCGCAGAAGTAGTCATATCAACCATTATCTTACAAATTAGCGTGCTATTTAAACCATAACATCTACTCAAGTTCAAGTGTGAATGTCATATTACACATAATAAAGCCCCGCCGGATCACCGGCGGGGCTTTATCAGTCCTTTAATCATGGACAACTTATTCGCAAAGATCCAACTTGATATCCCAGTTCTTAATCTTCATTGTGCCGTTTTTCTCAAGGTTGAGATGCATCTTGAAGGCGCGGTCCCATAGTTGCGGCTCGTGCGCAACCTTGCGACGGAGACATTCCGACAGAGCCATCTCATAGTACTCGGTCAGGATCGGCTTGTAATCCGGATGGGCGCACTTTGCGATGATAACCTTGGCGCGGTCACGCGGGCAGAGGCCGCGCAAGTCGGCCAGACCCTGCTCGGTAATGACGCAATCAAGGTCGTGCTCGGTATGGTCAATGTGCGAGCAATGCGGCACAACGCATGAGATGCCGGTCGGGTCGGTCTTGATTGGACGGCTTGACGGGGTGTGCATCATTTTCAGATAGCCGTTGCGCAGGAAGTCGCCGGAACCGCCCAGGCCGTTGATCATGCGGGTACCACCGACCAGGGTCGAGTTGGCATGTGCATACATGTCTATCTCAACCGGAGTATTCATCGCAATACATCCCAGACGACGGATCGGCTCCGGCGCATTGGAGATCGAGAGCGGACGCAGGGTGATCTTGTCGAAATATTTGTCCATGTTCTCGAAGAATTTAGGGAAGCCAGGGGTCTCGGAGAGCGAAAGCGAACAGGAAGAAGCATGATCCAACTTGCCCGAATCGAACAGGTCGAGCATGGTGTCCTGCAGAACTTCCGTGAAAACCGACAGATTATAGAAAGGCCCCTTGGCCAGGCCGCCGATAACGGCGTTGGCGATGGAACCGACGCCCGACTGGAGCGGCAGCAGGTTATCCGGAAGACGACCCATTTTAACTTCATGAGTGAAGAAGTCGATGACGTGATTGGCAATCGCTTCCGAAGTATCGTCCTGATCGGCAAAGGCACGGCCCTTATCGCGCAATTTGGACTCAACCACCGCGACAATCTTCTTCGGATCGCAGGGGATCGATGTGGAACCGATGCGTGTGCCGGCTGCGGTGATGTTGAACACCTGACGGTTGGGAGGGGTGCCGGGGGTGATCAGGTCATGAATGCCTTCGAAGGAGGGTTGTCCGGTGTTGACTTCGACAATGATCTTGTCGCACATCATCAGTATTTCAGGAATGACGCCGCATGAGGAAGTCGGAACCAGGCCGCCGTCTTCGGTAATGGCGGAGACTTCGATGATGGCCAGATCAAGCCTGCCGGTCTCGGAGTCCTTGGTGTAGAAACCATAGCCCAGATCCTGGGCAAAGAGAGAGAGATGCTTGTCTCCCATGCGGATACGCCCTTCGTTGATGCCGGCAGCGATATTCTTGCCGGTCTGGTACGGCCAACGACGGTCGATCATATCGAGTGTTGCCCAACGATCTTCTGTCTCGGCTCCAACGGAAGCGCCGATGAACAGATTGAACTTCCACTTGCCCTGAAGGTTGTTCTTCTCGACATGGTCAGCAACCGCAATCGGAACAACTTTCGGATAACCGGCCGGAGTAAATCCGGACCAGCCCAAGTTCATACCCGGTTTGAAGAATTGAACTGTTTCTTCGGCCGTCATGACCTTGCTCAAAAGGGACTTGTGACGTACGCGGTCTTGCAGGGTACCGTAATCAGACATCTACTACCTCCTGTTTGTTTATTGTGTTTACAGGCATGTAACCTGTATTGATAAAAAATTAATGTGTTCTTGTTTTAAGCCGTCAGATCTCTAATTATTATGGAAATTAGTATAGAGAAAGCAGGGGCCTACCGAGTAGAACCGGATTTTACGCATACTGATATGTTTCGTCAAGATAAAAAGTATACAATATATTTCTTAGCTTTCATAATCGACCGCAATGATCGATGAGCAGACCGACTTCATGAAAGGAACCACCACTCCGGCATGATATGGATGAATCTGATAAGCCTGCAGATCATCCCGCGAATCAAAGCGCGTGATTAGCGCCACATCATAGGAGCGCTCGGAACGGATGACATCAACACCAGCCTCAAGATGTCGCAGCAGCGGAATCTGACCTTCCATTCCAAGCAACTTGGCCCGGGTGGCAGCCATGTTTTCATCAGAAGGATCGCTAAGCTTAAAGAAAACAAGATGGGTAATCATTGGGGTTAATCCTTTCGGGCAATAGTAATAAGTTATAAGGTGTTTTGTATACATCTCCTATGTTACGCTGTCAATGCTCACACATGCGTTGTGTGTGGCATATTGCATAACCATCAATCGGTGATAGAGTTGCCGGTGACTAATCACACCCAAAACTTCGGGAGGAACTGGCCATGCCGGAAAAAATGCTTATACCTGCAATCGATGCTCGCTTGGGTTCTCTGTTGGAGTTCAACCGCAGAAACTTGGCCCAAAAGTCCTCACGGGCGGTAATCGAAAAGATCAGGCCAACCATCACGCTGTCGCGTGAGTTCGGTTGTGAAGCTTATCCGGTTGCGGATCACCTGAAAAAGCTTCTGGAGAAAAACAGCGGCGAAAGCTGGATCGTAATGGACAAGGGGCTTCTTGAAGAGGTCGCCAAAAACCACAATCTTTCGGAAGATCTTTTGAAGGGGTTGGGCGAAAAATCAAGTTTTCTGGATGAGATACTGGCAACATTTTCCCCACACTGGAAAACAGATAAGGATCATTTCCGTCTGATCTGCCGTCATATGGTTTCTCTTGCGGAAAAAGGCAATGTTATTTTGATTGGCCGAGGCGGCGCAGTAATAACCCAGTCATTTAAAAACTGCTTTCATTTCAGGATGTACGCCTCACAACAGTTCAAAATCCGGTCAATTTCCCAACGACTTGAAATGTCCAGCGAGGAAGCGGACACGCTGATTCGAAGAAAGCAGAAACTTCGTGATAACTTCATCCGCGACTTTCTCAACCGGGACGCACATGACCTGACCCTGTACAACCTGGTTATTAATAATGACCGTAATACCGCTGAGAAAACGGCAAGGACAATCGCCGAATACGTTTTGGCCGGTTAATCCGGTTTTTTTACCGGCAAAACTGTTCGCAAAAAAACCACATATGCCCCGCTGCCCCCCATTTCACGCGGGGCCGGGGCATATTCCACGATCAGGTCACGACCGGCATCCCGTAACCAGGCCGCAACCGCTTGATTAAGTATCGGCTCTTCCACCGAATGATAGCCCTTACCGGTAATTATCAATACGGCCTTCTGCCCTTTCTTCCGGGCCGACATCAGAAAACGCGGCAACGCCAGCATTGCTTCTTCGCGGGTCAATCCATGCAGATCAAGCTGGTAATCAACTGAAACAATGCCGCGCTTTACCTGCCGCAGCCGATTGTTGGAGAGCGGTTGCAGTTCATCGTTTTCAGAGACGGAATCGGCAAATTTGGAATCCAGTTTGAGGCGGCTTATTTCCTGAATAAACAGTTGCCTGGATTGTTCATCTGCAGCAGGGATTGCTTTCGGTTTCTCGGGAACGGTTCTGTGTCCGGTGTTTTTATCAAGCAGCTTTGAGTCTTGACGCCGGAGAGGCTTAACATCTGACACCGCCGACATGAAAATATCCAGATCATCGTCAGGAGAATCTTCTATTTTTTGCACATCCGGCTTTATTGCTTGCTCCTTGGGCGATTCCGGCACTGCGACCCCTTTTAGCATGCTGAAAGGGGTCGGGTGAAACTCCTTAGGCTTGGCTGGGTTATGACGATTTTTTTTGGCCATGATCAATCCTTGGCCACCAGTGTAATTTCAATGCGGCGGTTTTTGGCCCTGCCTTCCTTGGTGCCGTTATCAGCAACAGGTTTATGTTCGGCAAATGCCGCCGCGGAGAGATTAAACGGATCAATTCCCTGTTGCTGAAGATATCTTGCAACATTTATGGCACGGGCCGCAGAGAGTTCCCAGTTGGTTGGAAATATTCGCGTCAAACCACCGGTGATCTGAACGTTATCCGTATGCCCCTCGATTCGAATCGCCTTATCCGTGACCCCTTTAAGCGTTTCAACCATCTTGTTCAAAATTGTCAATCCCTCTTGTTTTACATCCGCTTTACCGGAATCGAAAAGGATTGCGGCCTCCATGTTGACAGTCAACTTTCCCCTCAACTCGGAAATTGTAACCTGCCCCTGGGCAATTTCATTCTTCATGTTGGACAAGAGTTGTTCATAAGTACTGCTTACCTCTTTGACCTTCTCTTCCTTAACCTTCTGCAGCAGGGCTATATCTTCCTTCAGTTTTTTAATTTCCTCTTTCAACCTGGAATTATTGACCTCGAGCTCAGAATTTTTTTGCCTGAAATCAGTAATTGTGGTTGAAAAAGTATCGGACTTGGCCTTGAGAACATCTTCCAGCTGTTTTATGTCCGCAGCCATGCCCTGCTTGTCTATTACCAATCCGGCCGCTTCAGTCTTGAGTTTTTCATATTCCGCCCTAAGCGCCGAGTTGTCCGAAGAAAGCCTGGTGTATTTCTGTTGCAGTTCATCGATATTTTTTGTCAGCGTATCAGCCTCTTCGACCTTCTTAAGGTAGCTGCTTTCCGCAACCAGGCAACCGCTGACAGACAGCATTAAAACACCGATCAGAGCAGCATGGAAAATCCGTTTATACATGATCAGCCTCCAAGGATTCATGGGATTAATATAATCTTGCCTGAATTTATATACCAAAAAGTCGAATTTGTAATGCAGATTTTCTTGAGCGCTTGGACGGCAGGCCATAAAGAGCCCAAGGGCATACAATCCTTTTGACTCACCATCTGCCACATGATAGTTTGCCGGTAATTCCACAAACAGGAGAAATACCCATGAGCATTGTTGTTGTCGGCACCGTGGCATTTGACACGGTAGAAACGCCCTTCGGGAAGGGAGAAAACGTGTTGGGTGGGTCTGCCACATATTTTTCCACATCGGCAAGTTTTTTTACCGATGTCTCGCTGGTTGCGGTCGTGGGCGAAGACTTCCCTGAAGAACATGTCAGTTTTCTCAAGTCACGCAATATAGACACAAGCGGCCTGCAGCGCATCCCCGGCAAGACTTTCCACTGGAGCGGCCGCTACGGGTATGATCTTAATGAGGCCCAAACCCTTGACACCCAGCTTAACGTACTGATGGAATTCCAGCCTGACCTGCCCGAATCCTACCGCGATGCCGAATATCTTTTTCTGGCCAATATCGACCCTGATCTGCAGATGCAGGTTTTGGAGCAGGTAAAAGCGCCTAAACTGATTGCCTGCGACACGATGAATTTCTGGATCTCTTCCAAACCGGATTCCCTTAAAAAGGTTCTACAAAAAGTAGATATAGTCGTGATCAACGAAGGTGAGGCACGCCAGTTGACCGGCGAGGCCAATCTTATCAAGGCAGCTCGTCAAATCATTGCACTAGGCTGCAAACGACTGGTCGTCAAGCGCGGAGAATACGGCGTCCTGATGTTCACCAGCGATTCGGTTTTTGCAGCCCCGGCCTATCCGCTGGAAGAGGTGTTCGATCCAACCGGTGCGGGCGATACATTTGCCGGAGGTTTCATGGGTTATCTGGCCAACACCGGTGATCTGTCAGAAGCGGGCATACGTCAGGCAATCATTTTTGGCAGTGTGATGGCCTCCTTCAATGTGGAGGATTTCAGCCTGAACCGAATGAAACGTCTGGATTACAGAGAAATTGAAACCCGCTACAAAAGTTTCAAGTCTCTTACCAATTTTCGTGACATTGTGATTTAATCAAAAACCTTCGATTTATTGACAATTTCAGATTGTTTTGCTAGGTTCGACAAGATTCGCTAACGCACTCATCGCTTATCCTGTTTATCAGGGTTAGGTATAAAATGAACATCCGTTTTCACCACATTGCGGCACTTATTGCCTTGCTGGCTGTGCCGGGCTGCGTTACCAGTCGCGGTGAACAAATGCAAAAGCCGGATCCGGTGGCCTACCACTATCAGATGGGACTTTCATACCTTGGAGAGCGCAACTACACCGCTGCGCTGATTGACCTGACTGAAGCGGAGAAGCTTGCCCCCGACAATCCGGATGTGCTGTATCATCTGGGCATGGCATATATGGGTAAAAAGCGGCCAGATCTGGCAGAAACCCGACTTCAGCGTGCAATAATGTTGAAATCCAACTATTCAGCGGCCCGTAACGATCTTGGTGTCGCCTATTTGGAACTGAAACGATGGGATAACGCAATTCAGCAGTTTAAAATTGTCAAAGACGATCTTTTTTATGACAACAGCGAAAATGCAACCATAAACCTCGGGCTGGCCTATCTTTGCAAGGGTGATTATCAGAAAGCCTTGGCGGAATTACGTCCCTTGGCTGCGATTAACCCGCGCAATCCGGTGATACGGCTCTCGCTGGGACGGGTGCTGTTTGCAATGGACAAGAGCGAGCAGGCCATAGACGAATATAAAAAAGCAATTGAGATCTATCGCGATTACGGCGCGGCTCATTACTATCTTGGGCAAGCGCAGCTCAAACTCAACAATCTGAATGCTGCCCGCGCGGCATTCAATGAAGCGGTCAAACTAATTCCTGACACAGAACTTGGGCGTGCTGCCCTTGGTTATCTGGATTTGCTCAAGTAAGTGAGGGCCGTGTGTCGGATCCGTTAACAACCCCCACCGAAACAACCGGTAACTCTCCCGGCGCTATACTCAAGCGCTGTCGGGAATATCACGGTTTGTCACTGGAAAACGCCTCGGAAACCACAAAAATTGGCATTTCCTATCTCAGAGCCCTGGAAGAAGACCAGATCAGGGAATTCGCGAATCTGACTTACCTCAAGGGTTTTCTGCGCATCTATGCCGCATATCTTGGCCTGAACTCGGACGACATGGCCCGGATGTACGATAAGCAGCAAGGCATAAAAGATGAACAGGCCGGGACCGACACCAAGGCGCCTGAAAAAATACGCCCGGCACGACGCCTGGCATCGCTCCAAAAACTCGCGTTGCCAGCTTTGCTGCTGCTTTTGATCCTGATCATCGCCGTTTTTTTCAAACGCCCTCCTAGTGAGCCGCCTAGGACAGTTCAACCGGTTGCAACCGCTACACCTGCAATGACTAACATTCCGGTACAACCGATACGGTCATCCGCAAGAGTCGTGTCAACTCCACCCAAGGCAACAGAACCACGCGCTGAAAGCGTACCTGACAACGTAAGTACTGAAGACAAGCCTTTGACTCCAAGTCAACCGGCAGAGGTCGGCAAAGGATTTATCCTAAAAATCATGGTTACCAAAAACGGCTCCTTGACAGTAACGGTAGATGGCTCCACTCCACAGATCTATGAGCTTACGGTGGGTGATGTAATTGAATGGAAAGCTGAAAAGACCATCGCACTTGACGTAAGTAATGCAGATGGAATTGAAGTCGAACTGAATGGAAAACCTTACAAACAGCTCGGACCATCAGGAAAACCTGTCTATGTAGAATTCAATTCAGATGGAATCAAACCTTAATCTCAATACATCTGTGGGAACAATCGCCAACCGGATCTTTCTGCGATAAAGCCAGGTCTAAAAGCGGCTGAAGCCAAAAAAGGAGAAAAATAAATTCCAGCCTTGACAGCCTATCCCCCGGTGCTAGACTTCCTTCATTCAATGACTTTTACGGGAGCAGATGTGCCGCAAGCAAACAAACGGATATTGGTTGTGGATGACGAGGAAAATGCCCGCGAGGCACTTTCGAAAATCCTTGCTCACGATGGTTACGATGTATCTTCGGCAGCCAACGGAGTTGAAGCTCTCAATTATCTTCGGAACAAAGATGTTGAACTGATTATCACCGATATAAACATGCCAGAGATGAATGGGTTGGCTTTCCTGCGCGAGCTTAATCGTTGCCGACCTGAAAGCAATGTGATCATGCTGACCGCCTATGGAGAAGTTGAATCCTACCTTGAAGCCATGAATCTGGGAGCATTTGAATACATCAACAAGCCGATCCGATACGACGACCTGAAGAAAGTTATCAACAAGATATTAAAAACTGTTTGAGCCTATTTATGCCAAAAGGAGAACGTACCGTGAAACCGTTTGAAAAGATACTTACAGCAATAGATTTTTCGGAAAATTCTGAATTTGCTTTTGAGTATGCGTTAACCATGGCTAAGCAGTTCAATGCCGAGTTGACCATAATGCATGTGATCAATGAACCGGTTGATTTGCGAGGTTTCTATGTGCCTCACATCTCCTTCGAGCAGCTCGAAAAGGAGATTGAAGAGGGAGCAGCCAAGATGATGGAGAACTTCTGCAGTTCGAGACTGGCATCATTCCAGAACTATAAAACCGACATCGTGTCCGGCATCCCCTATGACGAGATTACCCGCAAGGCAGACGAGATTGGCGCATCTTTGATCGTACTGGGCACACACGGACGGACCGGCCTTGACCATATTCTCTTCGGTAGTACCGCCGAACGTGTCGTACGCTCCGCTAACTGCCCGGTCATGACTATCAGACTGCCATCCGCATGACATTGATTCCTGTCTATCCATACGGAGACTGATATTCATCACATGCAGACAGAAAAACAGACCCTTGCCTTAAAAGCTACTGTTGTCATAATCGATGACGATCAGAATATACTGGAGCTTACCGCGCTGATTCTTTCCAAAAGAGGCTTCAGGGTTTTTACCGCTCTCTCCGCAAACGAAGGCTTCCTGCTTATCGCCAAACATTCACCCGAACTGGTTCTGCTTGATTACATGATGCCCGAAATTGACGGCTTGTCCGCACTGCACCAGATCAGGACCGGCTATCCGGACACATATGTGGTCATGTTCACAGGCAAGGGAAGTGAAGAAATTGCTGTTGAACTTATGAAAGGAGGCGCTTCCGAGTATATCCTCAAACCTTTCAACAACCGCAACCTGGTCGAACGCCTGGAAAATGTTCTTAAGATACGGGAAATAGAGCTGCACAACGTCAAACTGCAGCAGGAGCATGACCGACTACTGAGAGAAATAGACCAGTGGAACCAGGATCTTCAGAAGCGGGTACGAGAGAAGACGGAAGCGCTTCAGGCTGCCCAGAACGAGATTGTACAATCCGAGAAACTGGCTGCCCTCGGCTACCTGTCGGCCGGGATGGCGCATGAGATCCGCAATCCGCTTAACTCCATCGCACTGTTCGTTCAACTGATGCGCCAGAACACGCGGGATCCGGATCAACTGGAGTACCAGGGTAAGATTCTAAAAGAGATCGAGCGGGTGGATTCTATCATTCGTAAATTGCTGGATGCCTCCCGTAGAACCCGTACCATCACCTCTGATGTACAACTGAATCACGTCATTGACACTGCGCTGGAGGCATTTGCTCCACAGATTGAAACCAAAAAAATACTGGTAGAGCGCCATTATCATGTCACTCCATCGCCAATCAAGGCCGATCCCGCCGAACTTGAACAGATTTTTACCAACCTTTTCCTGAACGCACTGGATGTAATGAGTCAGGGGGGGAGGCTTACCGTGGATATATCAGAAGAGAACCGGCGGGTAACCGTCAGGATCGGTGACAGTGGCGGCGGAATTCCGCAAGACATTCTCCCGAATATATTCGAGCCATTCTTCAGCACCAAGGTTTGCGGGACCGGAATGGGGCTACCGGTAGCGCAACGTATTGCCCACATCTATGAAGGCAGCATGATTGTTGAAAGCACTTCTCCGACCGGAACCGTATTTCGTCTGGATTTTCCGGTCTACAACTGAGGATCATTCTCTCTTTCATTTTGTGGACGATGTGGTGTACTATCCGCACACAAAATGACAACTGCACAGGATTTAAACCAAATCGACATGCCTGAATCACGCGGAAAAATACTGATTATTGACGACGACCCGTTTTTTTTGAAAGTCCTGACGGACAATTTCAAAGAGAACGGCTTCACCGTATTCAATGCAAACGATGGTGTCGAAGGGGTGAAATCATATCTGGAAAACAGTCCTGATGCCGTAATTTCGGACCTGGTCATGCCTCGTATGGGGGGAGTAAGCACCTGCATGGAGATCGGCCGGCTGGCGGGTGAAAACCCGCCGATCATTGTGCTTTTAACCTCAATGTTTCAGGAGTCGCCACACGAACACGAAGCCCCGGAAATGGGCGCCAAGGTCCATATTCCCAAATCCACCCGTCCGGTGGATATCGTCATCATAGTCGAACAGCTCATGGAACGCAGGAAATACCTGTAACTCCTCTCATATGCCTTTTATCTATCGTAATCTCATCCTCACTCCAGGTGACAGCGAAGAGTCTCTGCCGGAAATCCTGGCTGCAAACCTGGCGGTACCGGTCACTGCCCTGAGTAACGTTCGCATTATCCGCAAAGCGGTAGATGCCAGGAAAAAACAGAATATCAAGCTGGTCTACACCCTCTCTTTCGAAGCCGGCAATGCCCTGCAAAAAAAGGTCGCCGGCAACCCGTCGCTGGAATGGCAGCCTGCCAATGAACCGCAACCGATATCAAAGGTACATTCGCAAAAACGTGTCGTAATAGTCGGCAGTGGCCCGGCCGGCCTGTTTGCCGCACTGCGGCTGGCACAGCATGGTTTGTGCGCCACGATCATCGAACGTGGAGAACCGGTAGAATTGAGGGCGCTGGCGGTTCAGCGTTTCTGGAAAGACGGCGTCCTTGATCCGGAGAGCAATGTTCAGTTCGGCGAAGGAGGTGCGGGAACTTTTTCCGATGGCAAGCTGACCTGCAGATCCAAAGACGGTCTAGTACCCTGGGTTCTCGAACAGCTGGTTGCCTTTGGCGCCCAGCCCGAGGTGCGCTATCTGGCCAAGCCCCATATCGGCACCGACCGGCTCAGGACCGTTATCAGCGCCATACGTCAGCACCTGCTTGATCTGGGATTCACGATCCGTTTCGGCTGCCGTATGACCGACATGAATTCAGCTGACGACAGACTTGTTTCACTGACTGTCAACGGCAACGAGGAGCTGCCATGCGATCACCTGATCCTGGCAACCGGACACAGCGCCCGCGATACCTACGAACTGCTTGAACAACGCCAGGTTGCCCTGCAGAGAAAACCGTTCGCGATGGGGTTGCGGGTGGAACACCCGCAGGAACTGATTGACCGCATCCAGTATGGCGCCTCCAGGCATCCGGCCCTGCCGGTGGCCGACTATGCGGTGACCTGGAACAACAGCAACGGGCGTAGCGCCTATTCGTTCTGCATGTGTCCGGGCGGCATTGTCGTGGCGGGATCGTCCGAAGAGGGTGGCGTCGTTACCAATGGGATGAGCGGCCAGTTGCGCAACTCTCCCTTTGCCAACAGCGCGCTGGTGGTAAATGTTCGTGAAGACGATTTTGACGGGACCGGCCCTTTGGCGGGTGTACGACTTCAGCGCAAATGGGAGAGGCACGCGTATACGGCCGGTGGCGGCGGATACCATGCTCCGGCCCAGAACATGCTGGATTTTCTGAGGCTTCCCGGAAAAACAGCGGTCAATGCCAGCTATCGCCCCGGCATCCGGGAAACCGATCTGGGCATGGTGCTTCCAGCGTTCATCATCGATACGTTGCGGGAAGGAATTGTCGATTTCGGCAGGAGATTGAAGGGCTTCGTGACCGCGGAAGCGACCCTGGTCGGTATCGAGTCCCGCACCTCGGCGCCGGTGCGGATTCTGCGCGACACAAACGGCGAATCCCTGACAATCAAAGGTCTCTACCCTACCGGTGAGGGCGCCGGATATGCCGGAGGCATCATGAGCTCCGCCGTAGACGGCATCAAAATAGCCGACATCATCGCCGGACGCCTGTCAGATTAAACTTCCCCTCTCTGCTTCCGCATGTGGCGGCTGTAACTCTGGTCGGTTCCCTTGATGTGGCACACCAGCCAGTCAACCAGAAAATCCAGAATTGTCTCACTCATCCGGTGTCCGTCGATAAATTCAACCTGGATATTCCTCAGCCTTTCGACAAACTGGTCGTGTTCCTTGCGGTGCGAGGCAAGTCCGGGATAGCTGCAGGCCAGCATCAGTTGTTCTTCTGCGGTAAAATGCTCCGAGACATAAGTGATCAACTTCCAGATCACATCACCGACCGCCTCTGCCCCGTCGCCCCGCAAAACCGAATCATTCAATTCATTCACCCAGACAAAAAGCGCCTTGTGCTGCTCGTCAATAACCGGGATACCCAACTCTATACTGCTATCCCACTCGAATTTTGCCATGCCTGATCACCTCACTCCGGATAATTCAGCTTAAGGTCCAAAGTCCTCACAACTCCCAGCGAAGAGAGCGGACCATCGAATTTTGAAGCATCACCAACCACCACCAGCTTGAAAGCCTCCGGGTTCAGATATTTTCTGGCCGCATTCAGCACGTCTTCCTTGGTTACCATGGCAATATTGTCGCGATACTTGTCCAGGTAATTATCAGGATAGCCGTAGTACTCCAACCTGGCACGCTGGGAAACAATAATTGCCGGGCTGGTAAATCCGAACATGAAAGAATTGATCATGAACTCCCTGGCCGTCTTCAACTCCTGATCACTGACCGGTTCCCTGGTCATACGGGTGATAATTTCCTTTATCAGTCCGATGGTCTTGATGGTTGATTCGGCCTTGGTTTCAGTTTCGGCGATAAAACTGCCGGTGAAGCGCCGGCCGATATCGAAATGGCTGCCGACATTGTATGCCAGTCCCCGGTTGGTGCGAATTTCCGTCGTCAGGCGCGAAGTAAAGCTGCCGCCAAGTACGTAATCAAGAATCCGCACTGCGTAGATGTCGGGGCTGTCCTTGGTCAACCCCAGATGCCCCATGCGGATCACGGTCTGGTTGACGTCCTTTTTGGCGTATATCACTTCCGGCCGTGACAGCGATTGCGGTTGCGGAATCATCGGCACAGACTGCGCTGATTTCTTTGAAGAGTGCCCGAAAACGGCATTAAGTTCCTTGAGCAGCGCTGTCCGGTCGAAATCACCGGCAACGGTCAGTATCATGTTGTCGAGCCGGAAAAAACGACCGTGGAAATCAAGCATGTCCTGACGTGTGATCGAAGCAATCGAATCAAATGTGGCAACCGAACCCAGCGGATGCCCGGCATAGATGGCCCGGCCGATTTCGCGCCCGGCGATTTCCTTGGGATCGTCATTCTGCCTTCTCAGCCCCTCAATGGCCTGATTGCGGGCAATTTCTATCCGCTTTTCACTGAAATCGGGACTGAGCAGCACATCACTGAAGATCCTGAGGGTTCGATCAAGGTTTTTTGTCAGCGATGTCAGGGAAACAGTGCCCATGTCGATGCCGATTCCGCTTTCAACGGCCGACGCCATGAATTCAAGTTCGTCGTCCATCTTCTCCGGCGTAAGTCCGCCGGCTCCGCCGCTACGCATGAGCATCCCGGTCATGCCGGCCAGCCCGGATTTACTGCTTGGTTCATAGACCGAGCCGGTACGTACCATGGCGGTCATGTTGATAATCGGCAACTCCGTATCGCGCAGCAGATAGACCGGCATTCCGCATTCAAGAACGACGCGTTCAGCCTGCGGAATCTCGAAACGCAGCTCGGGAAAGCTCATGTTGCGCGGATCGGCCTTTGGCAGCTCTCCGGCGAATGTTGCAGTAATTGAAACGATGACCAGCAGCAGGGAGATAATCAGACGCCTCATTTACCGTTACCTCCCTTTTTTGTGATAAATCCGACCATGCGGTTCTCGCGGGTGAAGTATTCCCGGGCTACCCGCTGGATATCGGCCGGGGTAATCTTTGTGACCCTGGCTCGGTATTCGGTCATGTAGCGCCAGTTGCCGGCCACCGCCTCGTATTCGGTCAGGTTGCGGGCCAGCCCGCCGTTGGTCCCCATGCGGCGGGCCTCTTCATACTCGATCTTGTTGAGGATGCGCTGCAGGTCACGGGCGCTGACCGGCTCGGTCTTCAACAGCTCCAGCTCAGCCAGGATGGCGGCTTCGACATCGCCGACCGTATGCGGCGTCCTGGGAGTGGCGCCGATCACGAACAGTCCGGGAAACCGGCTCCCCGGCGCATCAAAGGTCCCGATATCCGCGGCAATCTGCTTTTCCACCACCAGCTTCTTGTAGAAGCGTGACGTGCGTCCGCTGCCCAGGACCATGTTGATCATGTCAAAAACATAATCATCCTCAGCCAGGATGGCCGGTTTATGAAAGCCGATCATCAGGGTCGGCTCCGCTTCGGCAAGAAGCTCTATACGCCGCTCACCGGCCTGTTTCGGCTCTTCGGCGGT
>JAURXC010000232.1 GCA_030654645.1 Deltaproteobacteria bacterium
AACCGAGAATCTGCAACTGCCCGCACCGGGCAGGATACTCTGCGGTGTTCAAACCGGCCGGAACCCCCCTGAAGGATATGGAAATCATCCCTCTGGCCCACGACGAACTGGAAGCGCTGTACCTGTGTGACGGCGAGGGCAAGACCCAGGAAGAGGCCGGGGTGTGCATGGGTGTGTCACGCGGCACGGTGCAGCGCCTGTTGGCCGGAGCCCGCTGCAAGGTAGCCCGGGCGCTGGTCGGTCAGAAGGCGCTGGCTATCTCCGGCGACGGGCCGGCAATGGACCAGGTTTCCGTCCCGGAGGAAACAGGGCTGTAAGCGTACGAAAGGAATCTCACCATGAGTGAGTTTTATACGGCAAAAGTGTTGGATCATGTCCACAACCCCCGCAACGTCGGCTCGCTTGAGAACGCCAACGTGGTGGTACAGGCCGGCGACCCGGGTTGTGGCGATGCGCTCGTCTTTTTTATCAGGATCGAGGATGACATAATTCACGACATCAAGTTTCTGATCAAGGGATGCGGCGCGGCCATAGCCACCTCTTCGATTGCCACCGAACTGGTAATGGGCAAGTCACTCGACGAGGTTCTCAAGCTGAATGACCAGAAGATAGCCATGGCTCTTGATGGCCTCCCGGAAGAGAAAATGCACTGTTCCAACATGGCGGCCTCGGCGCTGCACGCGGCAGTGCAGCAGTACCGCTCGACCATAGCCGGAGAGACCGCGCCGGTGGGTTGACATAATAACTGGTAAGGCCGGTCTTGCCGGTTTTTTTACCGGCTATTAATATCAGGAAACTTGTCCGCTGAACCGGGGATATCCCATGGTTGATAAAAACAGAGATCAGGCATTATTCGACTCGACCAGCGCTATCCTGGAAAGCATCTCCGACGGCGTATTCACCGTGAACCTGGACTGGCGGGTCACCTCTTTCAACCGGGCGGCGGAAGAGATTACCGGCATTCCCCGAAAAGAAGCTTTGGGGCGACTCTGTTCCGAGGTGTTCAAGTCCAGTATGTGCGAGGCGGAATGTGCCCTGCAGCGGACCCTGAAGAGCGGAAAACCGGTTATCAACAAGTCCGGGTATATAATCGATTCCGAAGGAAACCGCATCCCGATCAGCGTTTCGACCGCGGTGCTGCGTGACGGAAAGGGGAGTGTCATCGGCGGCGCCGAGACCTTCCGTGATTTGAGCGAAATCGCGGCCTTGAGGCAAGAGTTGGAAGGGCGTTTTCGCATGGGCGATCTGATCAGCCACAGCCCGGCCATGCGGCCTGTTTTTGACCTTTTGCCGGCCTTGGCGGCCAGCTCGACCACCGTCCTGATCCAGGGTGAGACCGGAACCGGCAAGGAACTTCTGGCGCGGGCAATTCACGGCATGAGCCCGAATTCAAAAAAGCCTTTTGTAGCGGTCAACTGCGGAGCGCTGCCCGACACACTGCTCGAATCCGAATTGTTCGGCTATAAGAAGGGTGCGTTTACCGGCGCAATCCAGGACAAGCCCGGACGGTTCGCGCTGGCCGCTGACGGAACCCTGTTTCTGGATGAAATCGGTGAGATCAGTCCGGCGCTGCAGGTCCGGCTTCTGCGTGTGCTCCAGGAGCATGTCTACGAGCCGTTGGGCGCGACACGCTCCGAAAAATCCAACGCCCGCATACTGGTTGCGACAAACCGCGACCTGGGCGCCCTGGTAAAATCAGGGGAATTCCGCCAGGACCTCTATTACCGCATCAATGTCATCTCCCTGGAACTCCCTCCACTGAGGAAACGCAAGGAAGATATCCCGCTCCTGGTGGAACACTTTGTGGAACGATTCAACCGGATTCAGAAAAAGAACGTGACCGGATTCACACCGGGAGCGTATTCGCTGCTGATGGCCCATGACTGGCCAGGCAATGTTCGTGAACTCGAAAATGTCGTGGAACGGGCCTTCGTGCTCTGTACTTCAAAATGGGCCACTCCCGTACACCTTCCGGCGGAACTGACCGGTAGCAGGCCAGGCTTCGCGGAAACTGGCAACATCCACTCGGCAAAACGGGTTATGGAAGAGCAATCCATTCACGGCGCGCTGAAACACAACAACTTCAATCGCGCCGCCGCCGCCCGCGAACTTGGTATTCACAAGACAACCCTCTACAGGAAAATGAAAGCTCTGGGTCTTCCCCTTCCCGAACAGAACGGCCGTACTACTCCCCGTGCTTAATAGGTGCGTTCATGCACCCATCATCGATCCGCATGGTTGCAATCCTGCAACCATTCCTTAACATTCCCAGCCCGAACCCTCCAGCATATATTGTTTAATTACTGATAGTTGTAGCTAAATTATCATTGTCAGCCAGACCTGGCGTGTCTGTTGCTATGTATAAGATACGGAGCGACAGCATGAGAGCAGTATTTACCATATGGAACGATCGTATAGCCCCGGTCTTTGATGTGGCCGGACAGGCCATCCTGATCGAATCGGAGAACGGCTCTGCTCTATCCGAATTCCGGATGGCCCTGCCCGGCGGCACGGTCATGGAAAAAGTCGCCTTCCTGGCCGAGGCGCGTACTGACATGCTGATCTGCGGAGCGATATCACGACCGGCCCGCCTGGCGGCCAACGCCTGTTACATCGAAGTTTATTCGTTTATCGCGGGAAATGTCAGGGAGGTGATCCGGGCCTGCCTAGAAGGCCGGCTCAGGGAAAGCGCCTTTGCCATGCCGGGGTGCGGTTGCAAACAGGGTTGTCATGGACGAGCCGGACGAGGCGGCGGGAGAACCGAATGAACTGGCTCCGGATTTTTCAACTAAACATAACACCAGACGATCAAGGGAGGTTCAAAATGCCAAGAGGAGATGGAACGGGTCCAAAAGCGATGGGGTCAATGACCGGCCGGGGTGCGGG
>JAURXC010000237.1 GCA_030654645.1 Deltaproteobacteria bacterium
AAATGAAAATACTCCTCACAACCCTGCACGCCAAATACTCCCATGCTTCGCTGGCGCTCCCCTGCCTGGCTGCCTCTTGCCGTGACATCGCCGGGGCGGAAATTGCAATCCGCGAATGGACCGTCAACGAACCCCGCGAGCAGATCCTGCGCTTGATCATGGCCGAACGGGCCGACCTGATCGCCTTCTCATGCTACATCTGGAACATAGAGCAGACCCTGCGGATCATCTCCGACATCAGGAAGATTGCGCCGCGAACCATGATCGCGCTGGGGGGACCGGAGGCATCCTTCGGAATCTTCGAGCTGATGCACGCCAACAAGGGAATTGACTTTGTGATCAAGGGCGAAGGCGAAGAGATCTTCCATCAGCTGCTGAAGGCACTGATTGAAGAGGATTACGGTCACTCGCCCTGGCGCTCGCTGGCCGAAGTCGCCAACCTGTTCTATCGCGACGGCGAGGACCTGGTTTCCGGACCGATAACCGGCAGGCAGATCAAGCTGGACACGATTCCCTCGCCCTTCGAGGCCGGCCTGGTGGATCTGGAAAAACCGCTGGTCTACTACGAAACCTCACGGGGGTGTCCCTTCTCCTGCGCGTTCTGTCTTTCATCGGTGGAAGGTCCGGTTCGCTCCTTCGGGCTGGAACGCATCAAACGAGATCTGCTGCTGTTGATGCGTCACAATGTGTCTCAGATAAAACTGGTGGATCGCACTTTCAATTACGATGCCGCCCGGGCCGGCCTGCTGTGGGAATTCATCCTGGAACAGAACCTGGGCAGCCACTTCCATTTTGAAATAGCGGCCGACCTGCTGACCGACGATAACCTGCGCATTCTGGCGCTGGTTCCGGAAAACACCTTCCGCTTCGAGATCGGCGTCCAGTCCGCCTCTGAGAGCACTCTGGCCCGGGTGGGACGCAAGGCCGATCTGGCCAGGATCTATCATAACGTCCGCCGGCTCAGGGAAGAGACAAAAGTTGAACTGCACCTGGACCTGGTAGCGGGGCTGCCGGAAGAAGACTACCGGGGTTTTCTGGATTCGCTGCAGACGGTTGCCGGACTAAAGCCGCACGAGATCCAGATTGAACCGCTCAAGGTACTGAAGGGGTCGCCGATGCGGGAGATTGCCGCGCGTGAGGAATACCTTTTTTCCAGCTCTCCGCCCTACACCATTCTGCGTAACCAGTGGCTATCTTACGACGATATCTGTCGTATCGAAACCATCGGGCGTTTACTGGACCTCTTTCAGAAACATGGCGGGTTTGCCACGGCCTTCAAACATCTGCAGCGCGATCGGTCCCTGGCGGCCATACTCGACAGCATGGCCCGCAAGGCCGGCAACGAAAACCTCTCCAGTTTTTCACGACGGAGGGTTTACGAGCTGTTCGCCACCCTGGCGGAAGAGCTGGCCGGTGATGGTGGACAAGCGGAATTGTACGATGCGCTTTTCTTCGACTACTGCTTGAGTGAAATGCCGTTGATGGGCAAACTGCCCGCCTTTGCCGAAGCTCGCCAGGACCGCTGTGCCTGGCCCGGATTGAAGGACATTCCGGAAGGGCTGGAACTGCCGGCCGGCTGCCGGATCAAGGCATTCCGTTATGAATTCATCAATGACTACCGCCAGGAAGAGTGGAAAAGAAATCCGGCCACCTGCACGTTTGTCTACGTATCAGGCGCCGGGCAGGGCTTGAGGGTGCTGATGGTGTAATTGGACGACTATTTTTGTAACTATTCAGCATACCCTTCATAACTCCCCCGGCCCCTCTTATCTTAAGAGGGGAGCGAAAGCAGAATCAACCTGCCAGATACCACCGTGCAACATCAGTGCGTCCCGCCCCTTAAGTTAAGGGGCGGACAGGTGGGGTTATGAAAAAGTGCTGGACAGTTACCTGTTTTTACGTTGTTCCCGCACCCGGAAACCGGCATTTTCCCAGCAGTTGACCGGCGCCGGGGGCGCGGCTTTTTTCTGCGGCGGAGCCGCCTTGGGACGGGGCTGCTGCGCCTGTGGCGCGGCTTCCTTGATCGACAACGCTATCCGCTTGCGGGGGATATCCACCGCCAGCACCTTGACCTTGACCACTTCGCCGACCTTGACCGCCTCACCCGGTTCCTTGATGAATCGGTTCGACAGATGGCTGACATGCACCAGCCCGTCCTGGTGAACTCCGATATCGACAAAGGCTCCAAAAGCGGCCACGTTGGTGACGGTCCCCTCCAGGATCATGCCCTCCTTCAGATCGGACAGCTCCCGAATATCATCACGCAGATCGGCGGTCCTGAAGGCGGCCCGCGGATCGCGCCCCGGTTTTTTCAACTCCTCGACAATATCCTTCAGGGTCGGCAGTCCCACCCCCTCCGTGATGTAACCGGAGAGGTCAATCCGCTCCACCTTGCCCGGATCAGCCACCAGTTCGGCGACCTTGACACCCAGATCTGCTGCCATACGCTCCACCAGGGCATAACGCTCCGGGTGAACGGCGGTGTTGTCCAGCGGATCCTTGCCACGACGGATGCGCAGGAAACCGGCCGCCTGTTCATAGGTCTTCGGGCCGAATCGGGCCACCTTCTGCAACGCCTTGCGGGTCGCAAAAGGACCGTGCTCGTCGCGATGACGGACGATATTCCTGGCCAGGGCTTCACCGATGCCGGAGACATAGGCCAGAAGCGCCCAGGAAGCGGTGTTCAGATCCACCCCGACATAGTTGACGCAGGATTCCACCACCGCATCCAGCGATTTTTTCAGGGTGGCCTGATCAACATCGTGCTGGTACTGACCCACGCCGATCGACTTGGGATCGATCTTGACCAGTTCGGCCAGCGGATCCTGCAGCCGGCGGGCGATGGAGGCGCCGCCACGAATGGTCAGGTCCAGATCGGGGAACTCCTCGCGGGCGATCTCCGAGGCTGAATAAACACTGGCCCCGGCCTCGTTGACGATCACTACAGCCAGAGTCATCCCGGCCTCGCGCAGGGTTTCCTTGACGAACAGCTCCATGTCACGACCGGCGGTACCGTTGCCGATGGCCACCAACTGGCTGTTGCAGCGTTTGGCCATTTCGATCAATGTTTGCCTGGCCTGGGCCACCTTGGCGCCGCCGCCGGTATGGGGATAGATCGTGGCATATTCCAGCAGGCGGCCGGTTTCGTCCACCGCCGCCAGCTTCGAACCGGTCCTCAGGCCGGGATCGACACCCAGCACCCGGCAGCTTCCGGCCGGCGGCAGCAACAGCAGGTTGCGCAGATTGTCGGCGAAGACCTTGATGGCAACCTCGTCGGCCCGGTTACGGGCCTCCAGCCGCAGTTCACCTTCGATAGCGGTTGCGATCAGACGCTTGTAGGCGTCCTCGGCCACCATCTCCAAGAACCCGGCCGCAACACCTTTGCCTTTGGCAATGCGGGATTTCAGCCCGGTCAGAATGGTATCGACCGGCGCCTGGATCGCCAAGTAAAGCACCTCTTCCTTTTCCCCGCGTCGCATGGCCAGCAGACGGTGGGAAGGCACGTTTTTCAACGCCTCCTGGTGATCATAATACATCTCGAACTTGGTCACGGCCTCTTTCTTGTCGGCCGCCACCCGTGAGCTGAGGATGCCTTCCTCCCAGGTCAGACGACGCACGAATGCCCGCGCGTCGGCATCGTCGGCCAGACGTTCGGCCAGGATATGCCCGGCCCCTTCCAGCGCCGCGGCGGCATCCGGCACATCTCCTTGCGGATTGACATAAGCGGCGGCCAACTCTTCCAGGCTGCCGGAAGCCACGCCGGCCACCAGCAGGTCGGCAAGGGGTTCCAGTCCGCGTTCCCTGGCAATGGTGGCCTTGGTGCGACGTTTGGGACGGTAGGGAAGGTAAAGGTCTTCCAGCTCGGTCTTCTGACGACACTCGATGATGCGCCCCTCAAGCTCCGGCGTAAGCTTGCCCTGCTCGGAGATGCTTTTCAGCACGGTCATCTTACGCTCGGCCAACTCGCTATGGTAGACCAGCAGATCCTCCAGCAGCCGGATCTGCACCTCGTCCAGCTCGCCGGTGCGTTCCTTGCGATAACGGGCTATAAAGGGGACCGTGGCCCCCTCTCTCAACAGTTCAACAGTATTGGCAACAGAGGCGGCCAAAAGGCCGCTTTGCTCTACAAGGATCGGTAGAATCGGGTGGACATCTTCGGAACTGAACTGCATCAGGTTTTTCTCCCGGGAATTTGGTTTTGAATTTAAAGGGACATATCCCTATCACGTCATCCGGATTTGTACAATACGGCAGATAAATCTTAAAAAACCCATAATAGTCTCCCTCCCTTTCAAGGGGAGGGTCGGGGAGGGGATGGGGTAGATTTCAGGATTTCAATAACTTGCCACAACCGAACCCATCCCCATCCTAACCTTCCCCTTGAAGGGGAAGGGACTGAAAGCCCATCAAGCGGAAGATTAGCCCTACTCAGGTGAAAAGTTGATACTGTTATAAATCACTCCTCCGCCAACCGCTGATCATCCGCCACATATCTCCCGCCCCACAGCGCAAAACCGGCCGCCAGCAGCACCGCCAGTGGAGTGATCAGCAGTGCGCCGGACAGCCCCCATCGATCGGACAGAAAGCCGATAATGGCCGGCGAAATGGCATCGCCCAATGCGTGGATCGTGAAGATGTTGATCGCGAAACCCATCGCGCGGCGTCCGGGCGCGACCACGTTGACCAGCACGGTGTTGAGCGGACCGGTATTGAGGAACAGGAAC
>JAURXC010000248.1 GCA_030654645.1 Deltaproteobacteria bacterium
AAGTGCGATTTTCAACAGCGCCAACTTCTCGAGTATCGCTACCGATGCGAAAGGGGTTATCCAGATCTTCAATGTCGGTGCCGAGCGCATGCTGGGCTACACCGCCGCCGAGGTGATGAACAAGATCACGCCGGCTGACATTTCCGATCCACAGGAGGTAATCGCGCGCGCCGAAGAGCTGAGCCTGGAACTCGACACCCCGATTACCCCCGGTTTCGAGGCATTGGTGTTCAAGGCCTCGCGTGGTATCGAGGATATCTACGAGCTGACCTACATCCGCAAGGACGGTAGCCGCTTCCCGGCGGTAGTCTCGGTCACGGCCCTGCGCGACGAGCAGGATGCCATCATCGGTTATCTGCTGATCGGCACGGACAACACCGCGCGCAAGCAGATTGAAGCAGAGCAGATGCAGCTCAGTCAACGGCTGCGCGACAATCAGTTCTACACGCGCTCTTTGTTCGAATCCAACATCGATGCGATCATGACCACCGATCCGGCCGGCATCATCACCGATGTCAACAAACAGATGGAGGTTCTTACCGGCTGCACCCGCGATGAACTGATCGGCGCGCCATTCAAGCACCACTTCACCGATCCGGATCGGGCCGAGAAGAGTACCAAACAGGTGTTGAGAGAAAAGAAGGTCACCAACTACGAACTAACCGTCCGTGCCAGGGACGGCAAGGAAACGGTGGTCTCCTTCAACGCCACCACCTTCTATGACCGCGACCGGAAGTTGCAGGGGGTGTTCGCAGCGGCACGGGATATCTCCGAACGCAAACGCCTGGACCAGTTGCTGCAAGAGAAGAATGTCGAGCTGGAAAGCTCCAGGTCCGTGGCGGAAAAAGCCAACCTCTCCAAATCGGAGTTCCTGTCCAGCATGAGTCATGAGCTGCGCTCCCCGCTCAACGCTATCCTCGGTTTTGCCCAATTGCTGGAATCCGGAGAGCCACCGCCGACCGCCGCACAAAAGGGAAGTGTCGGCCAAATTCTCAAGGCGGGCTGGTATCTGCTGGAACTGATCAATGAAATTCTGGATCTGGCGCTGATCGAGTCGGGCCGACTGTTACTGTCTCTGGAACCGATGTCGTTGGTTGATGTCCTGGTCGAATGCCAGGAGATGATCGAGCCACAGGCGCAAAAAAACGGAATCCGCCTGAGTTTTCCCCAATTCGAATGCTCCAGCTTTGTTCACGCCGATCGCACCAGGGTCAAACAGGTTCTGATCAACCTGGTTTCCAATGCGATCAAATACAACCGTGCCGGGGGGGCGGTAGACGTGACCTGCAGCGTGACCGGCGAAAACCGGGTCCGCATCAGCGTGCATGATACCGGTGAAGGGTTGTCCGCCGAAAAAATCGCACAGCTTTTCCAGCCGTTCAACCGCCTAGGGCAAGAGGCCCGCTCCGAACCGGGCACCGGCATCGGTCTGGTGATGAGCAAACGGCTGGTCGAACTGATGGGGGGCGAAATCGGCGTGGAAAGCAGTGTCGGAGCCGGCAGCGTTTTCTGGTTTGAACTGGACCTGTCGACGGAGCCACAATTCGCCGTTGATGTTGCCGAACCGATTACGCCGCACCATGCGCATGTTCAGCATGGAGCAGTGCCCCGCACACTGCTGTATGTGGAAGACAACCTGGCCAACATGCAGCTGGTCGAACAACTGATCGAACGGCGCCCCGACCTGCGCCTGTTGAGCGCCGGGGACGCCATACTCGGTATCGCGCTGGCGCGCACCCG
>JAURXC010000254.1 GCA_030654645.1 Deltaproteobacteria bacterium
CACCCTTCGAACGGGCCAACCACTGGCTGGCTGCAATTACCTTCATCCTGCTGGCGCTGTCCGGACTCGCATTCTTTCATCCCGCCTTCTATCCCCTGACCCAACTGTTTGGAGGTGGCGTCTGGACACGTATCCTCCATCCCTTTATCGGGGTGCTGATGTGCCTATCGTTTGGCGTCATGTTTTTAAATTACCGTAACCTGAATGTCATGACGCCGGCCGACAGGGAATGGCTGAGCCATGTCCGGGAAATGGTGGATGGCGATGACCGGCATATGCCGGAAGCTGGAAAGTTCAACGGCGGACAGAAACTGCTGTTCTGGCTGCTGGTAGCCAGCATGGTGTTGCTGGTCCTGTCCGGCATCGTTATCTGGCGTTCCTATTTCGCCTTCCTGTTCCCGGTGGTGGTGATCCGCCTCGCTTCTGTCGTACACGCCGTAGCGGCAACCATCATGATCGCCCTGATCATCTTTCACATCTATGCAGCCATCTGGACCAAGGAAAGCATCGACGCCATGCTTTACGGTCATGTCAGACGCGCCTGGGCCAAGCAGCATCACCCGGCCTGGTTCCGGCAGATGATGGGAGGGGATAAATGAATCCGGAAACCCGCATCCTTGAACCGGGTCAGATCGAAGCCCCGGCTGGCCAGATCCGTTTTCTTATCCCCCCGGGGCGCGATCTGTTTGCGCGACGCGCCGATCGATTGCGACATCTTTCCCATGGTCATCCCATGGGAGAATATCTGGCCTTTCTGGCATTACTTGTGGATGCACAGCAAGAGACATTAAATCAATTCCCTGCGTTAACTCTGCCTGATAAAGCTGAACAGGCGCTCTGTCGCCGGCATGGCATGCCACTGCTGGGCTCCCGCTCCATGCACCGAAACCCTGCATGGCGTACAGAGCTGACAAATATTCTGCAGAAGATGAACAAAGCCGCTCTACCACCGGCAGCATCCGAAACCATAGCCTGCTTGCTGAAAGCGAGTGAAAACCGATTGGAGGAGATGGCCGACAGGATTCTGGCGGGTGACTTGTCAGATATATCACCCCAGGAGTTACCTTTTGTCGCTGCCGCCCTGCAGGTATATTGGGTGTATATGGCGTCCACCCTGGGAGAAGATGTATTTGACAGATTGGACCAGGGCGGGATTTGCCCGGTGTGCGGATCATACCCGACGTCCGGAATTATCAGCAGCACTGAAACCGGGCAGGGATTGAGGTACCTTAACTGCTCCCTCTGCGCTTCACAATGGCATATGGTGCGGATCAAATGCAGCAATTGCGAATCCACCCATGGCATCAATCACTTCATACTTGAAGGTTCGAATGGTGCAGTCAAAGTGGAAAGCTGTGACGATTGCAATTCTTATCTGAAGCTATTGTACCTGGAAAAAGACCGGCATATGGAAACAGTGGCTGATGACCTGGCGACATTAACACTGGATATGCTGATGGACAATGATGGCAAGTCTCGATGCGGCCCCAATCTGCTGTTCCATCCTGGAATTCGTTGATGGAAAGTAAAAACCCGCCATTAAAAGCGGGTTTTTACTTTTTCAGCACTGCCGACAAATCCCGCGATTCAACCAATTCGGCGCATTCTGCGGAGATAAACGTCTCCGTTTCTGGTGCAGAAGTACAGCTTTCTCCCCACCAGACCGCCGGTATCCTCGCCGGCTACCGACAACCCCAAGGATGAAATGACTTCCAATGCCCGGGCCACATTCTGTTCTCCGACGGAATAACCGGTTGATTCGGCGCTGCCTACATTTAACACCCGCGCTCCTCCAAACAGCTTGACTACAAGGTGTTTGTTTACTGCACCGAACTCCAGGGCTTTTCGATAGATATGGAGCAAAGCAGCATCAACATATCGCAGATCCTCGGATTGCCCCGGAGCATTCGGCAGCATGGCGTGGCAAATGGCTCCGAAGCCACGATCAGGCGAGAACAGCGTTACAGCCACGCAAGACCCGAGTACGGTTGAAACCAGCACTGGTTTTCGGGAGACAACAACTTCACCCGGTTTCAAATAGATATTATGTACATGCGAAGTGATCAGGTCTTTCATATTCAGCTCGTTAGCGCCTTGTGACAGTTAACTCAAAATCAGACACACAAACGCAACACCTCGGCAGCAATGCTCGGCAACGGCATGATCTTGTTGACCCCACCTTTTCTGACCGCTTCAAGTGGCATGCCATAGACAACGCAGGTGGCTTCATCCTGGGCAATCGTGACGGCGCCGGCATCGAACATCTCCTTCATCCCATGCGCGCCGTCGTCCCCCATGCCGGTCATAATCACACCCACCGCATTCTTGCCGGCATAGCGCGCCGCGGAACGGAACAGCACATCAACCGATGGTCGATGGCGAGACACCAGGGGACCGTCCTTGATCTCTACATAATAGCGGGCGCCGCTGCGTTTCAGAAGCACGTGATGGTTGCCGGGAGCGATCAGCGCCCTGCCCCTGACGACAGTATCGTTATCCTGGGCTTCCTTGACTGTCACGCGGCAGATTGAATCCAGCCTCTTTGCAAAGGCTGCGGTAAAATTTTCTGGCATATGTTGGACAATGACGATGCCGGGTGTATCCTCGGGCAGCATCTCCAAAAACACCTTGAGCGCTTCGGTTCCACCGGTCGAAGCGCCAATGACAACCACTTTTTCCGTAGTCTGGATCATGGCCTTCGTGTTGGGTTTTTCCATGATTACATCGGCAGTGTATTTTGGCGAAACCTCCTTCATGGTCCGCATGGCACGCAAAGGTCCCAAGCGTGCCGCTGCGGCGCCTTTTACCGCATCGCAGATACGCACACGCGATTCCTCGATAAACTGCTTTGTACCCAACTTTGGCTTGGTGATTATGTCCACCGCACCGTATTCCAGCGCCTTCAACGCGGTCTCGCTGCCGCTCTCGGCCAGACTGGAACACATAACAACCGGAATCGGGTGCTGGCTCATCAACTTCTGCAGGAAAGTCAAACCATCCATGCGTGGCATTTCCACATCCAGCGTGATAACGTCCGGGACCACACTCCTCATCCGTTCTGCCGCCAGGATGGGGTCCGCAGCGGTACCTATGACCTCGATCCCGGGATCGGAATTAAGAATGTCGCATAATGTCTGACGCACCAGGGCCGAATCATCGACCACCAGCACCTTGATCTTTTTCATGTATAATCCCCAGCTCAAACAAGCATGCTTCAGAGTAAACAGACACCCGCCCTATATTTCTTTTCTGTACACCGTGGAAGCCACCGCCTTGAAATCAACATCGAGACCGGTCAGGGTTTCGGAATGTCCGATAAACAGGTATCCACCGGGACGTAACTGCCGGTGAAATTTCTTCATGAGGGTCTGTTGTGTCGGTTTATCAAAATAGATGACCACGTTACGGCAGAAGATGATATCCATCTTTTCCGATATTCCGAAGTCGTCGTCCATGAAATTGATGCGCCGGAATGACACTAGCGAGCGTAACCTGGGTGAAATGCGTACCAGAGCTTTCGTTTTTTCACGGCTGCGAAGCAGATACTTCTTTTTTAGGTTCAGAGGGATCGGATCCGTTCTCTCTTCGGGATATATGGCGGTTTTAGCGGTTTGCAGTACCTGGGTGCAGATATCCGAGGCGGTGATTGCAACCCGAAATTCCGGATGGTTATCGGCAAATTCTGCCAGAACCATCGCTAGGGTATAAGGCTCTTCACCTGTTGAGCAACCGGCGCTCCAGATCCGCAGAGGTTCACGAAAATCATTCCCCCGAGACTGCAGAATATTCGGCAATGCGGTCTTGACCATGTAATCGAAATGGCCCGGTTCACGAAAGAAATCCGTCTTGTTAGTGGTAACTACATCTATAAGATGCACCAACTCACAGGCCCGCCCTTCAGGGCTGAAAACAAAATCACCGTATTTTTCAAAGGTTGTAATGGAAAGTGCTTTGAGGCGTTTCTGCAGGCGAGCTTCAAGCATGGTTTTTTTGGCGGGCGGCATTTTAATTCCGACACTCTCATAAATAAGACCGCTGAATAGCTGAAATTCGCGCTCCTGTAACGTGGCAGGCAATTGAGGTCTGATGCTGTCACGAGGGTTTGTCACTCATGATCCTTTCGTCGAAAGTTCCATCAATTCTATTGTTTGCAGCAGGCTTCCCATGTCGAGAATCAGCGCCACGGTTCCATCACCCAGGATGGTAGCTCCGGAGACCCCCTTTACATCACGGTACATCTTGCCGAGTGACTTGATAACGGTTTGGTGTTCGCCGACCACGTGATCCACTACAAAACCGACCTTGGAACCATGGATGTCGGCAATCACGATCTGCTCGATCTCGGGGGACTGCTCCGTAATGCCGAAATGTTGACGTAGCGGGATATAAGGAACTATTGCGCCTCTCACATTAGCCAGATTGCGTCCATGCGAGTTTTTAATATCCTCACGTGTCAGCTCGACACATTCCTCAACCGCAGCCAGCGGTAACACGAAGTGATCCTTGCCGATCTTTACCAGCAGACTGTCAATGATCGCCAGTGTCAGTGGAATCTTCAGCGTGATGGTCGTACCGCTGCCACGTACACTATCCACTCCGATCGAACCGCGCAACCCTTCGATGCCGCGCTTGACCACGTCCATGCCTACGCCGCGCCCGGAAACGTTGGTGACCTTGGCGGCGGTCGAAAATCCGGGAGCAAAAATCAGCGAGTAAATCTCACGGTCGGAAACTTCGGTATTGACAGGCAGCAGGCCGCGTTCAATCGCTTTGGCACGAATGGCGTCGCGGTCAAGTCCGGCGCCGTCATCACGAATAGTGATCAGAACCGAGTCGCCGGAATGCTCAGCCCCCAGATAAACCTTACCGATAGCTGATTTGCCGGCGGCGCATCGTACCTCGGGCATCTCGATGCCATGATCGATACTGTTGCGGATGATATGCACCAGCGGATCATTCAGCTTCTCTATCACGGTCTTGTCAAGCTCGGTTTCGGCGCCAAAAGTCTCCATTTCGATCTCTTTGCCAAGTTCTCCGGAGAGATCCCGCACCAGGCGTTTGAATTTGCTGAATGTGCTGCCGATCGGCAGCATGCGGATATTCAGAGCGGTATCGCGCAGTTCGTTGGTCAGGCGTTCCACCTCTTCAGAAATGGCGATGAAGGTAGAATCGCCGCCGGCCAGAGACACTTGCGAGAGATGCGCCTGCACAGTGACCATCTCGCCCACCAGGTTGATCAGCTGATCCAGCTTTTCAGCCGGTACGCGGATGCTGGCTGCTGCTTCCTGCTGCGGAGCTTCATTGCGTTCCTTGCGGACGCTCTTCACATGCTGCTGCTCGACCAGCGCCGATTGAACCTTTTCCGGTGAAACTATCCCCTTTTCAACCAGCAGTTCGCCGAAGCGCTTCTGCAGCATCAGAACTTTCTTCATCTCGACCGGCGACAGGTCGCCACGCTCAACCAGGATGTCTCCCAGCTTCTTGTAACCCTCTTCCCTGTCAATCAGTCCACTGCTGTCAATCAACTCGATTTTTATGTCGCAATCATCTTCGACAAATATGAAAACATCACGGATGGCATCTTCACCCCGCGACGTAGTCAGGATGATGTCCCAGTAAATATGGCAGCTTTCTGGCACCAGTTCGTCAAGTTGGGGAATCTCGTCAAATTGAGCCACCACTTGCGCTGTTCCGAGCCCGCGCAGTTCGTTGATCAGTGAAATCGGGTTGGTGCCGCACATGATGATATTGGAAGCCGGACGGAAACGGATGCGCCAGGTACACTCGTTCGGAAGTTCATCTGGCGAAATTTCGGGGAGGTTTATCGACGCAACTTCACTGGAGCCTTTTTGCGGCAATTCCGGCTGCGGTAACAGCTGCCGAAGCCCGGCAATAATCTCGTCTCCCGCACTGCGGTCAACATCTTCTCCGACGGGAGCGTTAAGCAGGTATGAGATGTGGTCGCGCGATTTGAGAGTCAGGTCAAGCAGCCGTTTGGTTACGGTCATCTTTCCATTGCGAACCATGTCAAAGACCGTTTCGACCTCATGTGTAAAGGAGGCAATCTCGTCGAAGCCAAACATTGCTCCCGAGCCCTTGATGGTGTGCATGGCCCGGAATACCCGATTAATCAGATCATTGTCATCTGGCGTTTCTTCCAGTTCGAGCAATGAAGTTTCCAACTCGGCCAGAAGCTCTCCCGCCTCCTCCCGATAGGTTGCAACCGCTTCTTCCATCATGGTTTCACCCCAATACCTTCTTGATCACCGCAATCAGTTGCTCCGGCTTGAATGGCTTAACGATCCAGCCGGTTGCTCCGGCAGCTTTACCTTCGCCCTTTTTGGAATCATTGGATTCGGTCGTCAGCATCACTATCGGAATGAATTTGTTCAACGTTCCCGCTCTAACCCCTTTAATCAGCCCGATACCATCCATATTGGGCATATTCAGGTCGGTCAGAAGCATGTCCACTTTCTGGGACGCCAGTTTATTGAGCGCATCACGACCATCGACCGCCTCGATTACATCGTAGCCGTTCTGCTTGAGAGTAAAAGCCACCATCTGCCGGACACTGGCCGAGTCATCGGCCGTCATAATAAGCTTTGCCATTAATGTGCACCTCCAAACCATATGCATGTAGAATCATTGTTATGCCTGCAAATTGCATGTCGCGCGGCGCCACTGGCTACGATCATTTCCGTCAGGGAGGGCGGCATGCGTCCGTGGTACGAGAAGCTGCAGCCTTTGGCTGCAGCACTCTTGCAAGCTGAGCATATCAGCTGCAATCCGGTAATATCCACTTCCAGCGCAGATTCGAATTCGATTGCAACCTTTTTAGAAGAATTCAGAGCCTCATGAATGATACGCGCAAAATCGGATGCATTTTCGATTGTAAGCCGGTCTCCGCTGGAGATGATAATTTCGCCGTTTTCACGGCAAGAACTGTTGAGCGGCATGTTCTCCTCCTTCAATCAGAACAAATCTACGTTGTCACCAAATTCCGATTCATCGACCACGCCGGCTTTTGAAGCATCCGGTACTGCCAGCGCTGCCTGTCCGCTGCGTTTACGAGCCAAAGCTTCGTGAATGTGACGCTCGCTTTCCATTGTATAGCGTTGTTCCATGTGCAGCAGGTTCTGTTTGAATTCATTGCTGGCGGGTTCCATGCCGCGCGCCTGGGAAACAATCCGTTCCAGGTCGCAAAGGATGTCGTTCGACATGCTCTTAGTCCGCTCATGCACGTCGATACCGGCAGTCGCCCTGTCCACATCTACGGTAAGGCTGGTTACATTGCTGCTCAAGCCGGCCAGCAGCGAGAACAGTTCGCCATTCATCTGACCAAGAGTTTTAAGAATTACTCCCAACTCTTCCTGCATTGATGAAATCCGCAGTACGACCAGTTCTTCCTCGCTTCCGGTCTCGACCGACAGATGTTCCGTCACGGCGTTAATGCTGTTCAGGATAGAAGCCACCGAGTTGGTCTGGCGTACCGCTTCGTCAGAAAGACGTTTTATCGCCTCGGCCAGCACTCCCAGTGCGGCGCCTTCCTGTCCGGTATGAGCTGCCTTGATCTGGGCATTCAGGGCGATCAGGTCAATTTCGGTGCCGATTTCCTCAATATCCGTGACGAATGTTGCTATTTCAGCAATGGTCTGTGCAACTTTCCTCATCGTATCCATCATGTTGCGATCGGTCATGGCACAGGATTCCAGAACCCCGGTTATGGTCCCCATCCCCTGGCTGATCACTTCCACAAACGAACTGCCGCCGGCGTTGGCGGTACCGGTGACGTTTTGGGTTTCATTAACCATCAACTGTTGCCTGCCGGCCACGTCGTGCAGATTGTCAATGATTCCGAGGACCGCCGAGTAGAGTTCGGCGGAGGCGAATCGCAGTTGGGCCTCCTGCAGTTCGCAGACATCACCGGCTTCCATGATCAGTGCGCGACTGCGTTCGTCATCAATTGAAACGCCCTCGGAAACCGGCAGATCGGCCGACAGGCGTTCCAGGGCTTCGATGATATGCTCCATCTGCTGACGCGTCATGTCGTGCATCTGCATCGACGAGACCGCTTCGCTGATGCTGCCGGTCACGTCACTGGAAATGGAAGAGACTGTCGCTGCGAATCCCGTGCAGCGCTCATTGACCGATATCAGCTCCAGCAGGCTGTCCCTGGCGTTTTTAAGGGATGATCCGATCTGCTGGTCCTGTCTGGAGTTGCTTGTGCGCACGGCATCCAGGTTACTGGTG
>JAURXC010000264.1 GCA_030654645.1 Deltaproteobacteria bacterium
GCCCAAGGTATTTTATGAACACATCTGCAATATCGTCACGTTCCTTGGCAGAGGCAAAGTCCAGCGACAGAGAATCTATGGTATAACGTCCAAGCTTGTCCGTAGGAGTGCATGGTTCCTCAGGCAGGTCCGGCAGTGAGCCGAATCCTTCGAATTCGGCCGGTATCTCGATATTGAGAAGCTTTCCGTCCTCTTTCTGGTACGACACCGCAATCGGTTCATGACTCGGTTCCTGCGGCAACACGATTTTGTCCTGCGGGACAGGCCCCGGCCTAAGCTGGGCTGTCCGATTGAGTCCTCCTCCGGAAACCCGTATGTAACGCATGTCCCGTTTAACCTGATAATATTTCTCCAGCGCAAAGGAGATGTTGATATCCGGTGCAATGAATGGCTGGATGATGTAGCCGGTTACGAATGACAGTTCGTCAATAGCCTTGAAATCGGTCGGATCGGACATGGCCACGCTCAGCCGCCGGTTCTCCAGCCTGAACGGAAGTACCCGGTACTGCTCGGCAACCGTGGTCGGCAGCAGGCTGTATATGCTGTGAGGAATCTCCATCAGCTCCTTGCGGGTCACGGCCGGCACACCAAGTTTCTTGCTCAGCAGTTTCACCAGTTTGCTTTCGTCGATAAAACCAAGCTCGATCAGGCTGCTGCCAAGCTTTATGCCGAAGATGACTTGGCACTTGAGCGCTTCTTCAAGCTGCTCATGTGACAGCAGCCCTTCATTAATCAGTAATTCCCCCAGTTTTAGCGCCATCACAGACAATCCCCCTGTCAGTTACAGAATCTCGGGTTTCAACAGCGTTCCCCGGATCGGTAATTTATATACGCCTGGCGACACCATGAACTTGGCCAGCAACATGAAAACCAGTTTCTGATTTTCCAGAAAATCCGCTTTGGGCATGATCTCCAACACAAGATTCAGTGGAGCCGACCCAGCGTTGGCTCCGGTCGGCAGGTCACCGGAAAGCCGCATGTAGATGCCGTCCCCCTCCAGGGTGAAACTTTCCAGCCGCGCCCGGCTGTCCATAACCCTGATCATTCCCTGGGTTTTCAGGCCGCCTGCGTCGGGAAGCGGAAAGGAACCCAGTTTGACCCCGGAGAACTCCAGCTGCCGCACTTCCAGCTTGAGATCTCCGCTCAACCCTGCTTTGCTGCGCAGCAACTTCCCCTCGCTCCAGAGCAGACCTGACATCTTCGCGCCCAAAACAGTCTTGAAAAAAGGTATTTCGGAAAGGTTGATATCGGAACCGGAAAGGTCGAGCGCCTGCTTGCCGTTCAGAGCGTAACTTAAGTCCAGGTGGCCCTTGCCGATAACAGCCGAGCCGGAAATCACCGCGCGCCCCGTCAGCAGCTTGAGCAGAAGCGGCCTGACCCGCAGCCGGTCACATTTCAGCAGCGCCCCTTGCGCGGAGGAAAGTTGCATGTTATCCCAGCCCAGTCCCGGCAGCAGTGTCTTGTGGACCGCCGGCGCCAGTTTCAACCCCTGTGGTTCCAGCAACCGTTCGATGGCGCCGTCAATCCGCCCGGTCGGAAAGAACAGGTAGACAAGTCCGCTGAACAGTATTACGGCCGCTAACAGCATCGCAGCGGCGCGCGGCAGCATGCGCCTGCTGATCATCTTGCCTGTACCGGCGCCGGTTTGAGCAGTGCCAGGATCATTGACAGATCGCAACGTGACGGGTCGTCAAACCTGACCCGCAGGTTGCATTTCCTGATCACAAGCGGCCGGTTCCCCTTCTCCAGACGGTAGATCAGGTTGACAGCTTCATTGAACGTCAGACCCTCGACACGCACGTCAGCAACATCTTCGCTGATGCCGTTGCGCTCCTCGCCCTTGAGCGGGGAGATCTTGACACCCTTGCCCTTGATGCCGATCTCTTCGATGATTTTGCCCAGAGAGTCATCCGGCCTGAGCGAGGCCATTCGCCCGGCCAGCAGGTCGGACGACTGCCTGGCGCTGCGGTAGGCCACCTTGAGCGGCAGCAGTTCCTTCAGCACAACTTCACGGGCTTTGCGTTTCTTTTCCAGCCCGGCGACCTTACCGGCCAGCATCGACCACCCCAGGGCGGCCACCAGCAGGAAAATCAGCGCATACCCGGCCCGCAGGCGGGTACGCGGGTCCAGATCGCCCCAGATTGTACGAATCCGCTCCGGAAGTTTCATTTCGAGCCCTCCCTGAGCGTTCCGGTCAGGCTGAACGTGACCATTCCATCGGGACGGCTCTTGACTTCGCCCAGTTCGACCGTAGCCAGTAGCGGCGCCAGCGCCGCCTTGAATTCATTAACAGCCTGGGCGGAGCGGGCATCCCCTTTGATGCGCAGGTTCCGTCCCTCGACTTCAGCTTCATAGAGGCCGTTGATCGTGTTCCCCTTGGCTTCGGCCAGTTTCTTGAGC
>JAURXC010000193.1 GCA_030654645.1 Deltaproteobacteria bacterium
GAGAGTGGAAAGAAACTTTACACTTTATTAGAAAGCTAACTATACGAATTTACACTTGATTGCTACAGGAAAATGCGTTAGGCAAGACATTCATGTAATGGATAATTAATGCAATCATGCCTGATACCGATTCCATATCAAGGATGATCTCAAGGCGGCAAGAATTGAGGCAGCGAGGCGTACAAATACGTACGTTGAGCTGCCGACGACGAGCCAACGAAGAGAGGGCCTTGATATGGGATTGGAATAAGCCGGGAGGTGTCCATGCCAGATCAGCTGACGATCGTCTGTCCCCACTGCGCGTTTTCCAGAACCGTACCCAAGAGCGCCATCCCGGACGGCGCCGGCAGGGCCACCTGCCCCAAATGCAAGCAGGCTTTCCCGCTCAACGCCGAAACCATGCGGACGGAGGCGCCACCCCTGGAGTCGGACCGGCTTGCCCCTCCGCAACCAGCCGCGGACACGGACAACAGCGCTGCCCCACGGCCTCCGGAACCGCCCCGGGCGCCTCCCGCCCCCACGCCAAGCACACTCGCCTTTTCCTTTCACGGCAGCGCCCGGGACTACTTCGGCATCTGGGTCGTCAACACACTGCTCAAGATCGTCACGGTCGGATTCTATTCGGCCTGGGCCAAGGTCCGTAAACGCTGCTTCTTCTACGGCAGCACCACGCTGCACGGCCAACCGTTCGAATACCTGGCCGATCCGATGGCGCTTTTCAAGGGGTGGCTGATCGCCGCCGGGGCCTTCATCCTCTACAGCATCGCCACCAACATCAGCCCGATCCTGAGCGCCGTCATCGCGCTGGTCGTGTTTCTGGCCTTTCCCTGGCTGCTGGTCCGCTCCCGGATCTTTAACGCCGCCAACTCCTCCTACCGCAACATCCGCTTCGGCTTCCGCCCCGACTACCGCCAGGCCTACATTGTCTTCGCCGGGCTGTCGATCCTCTCGGCGCTGACCCTCGGCCTGCTGGCGCCATATATGCTCTATCGACAGAAAAAGTTCGTGGTGGAAAACAGCAGCTATGGCTCCACTCCCTTCACCTTCAACGCCACGGTCAAGGATTTCTACCTGCTCTCGCTCAAGGTCGTGCTCGGCTTTGTGGCCATCATCGGCCTGATCGGAATCATCGCGGCCATGACCGGCGGCGTCCAGGCCATTGCCGCCGGGGCTTCCGGGCGCTGGGCGCCGGGCGGACTGGCGCTGCTGCCGATGCTGACGCTGCCGCTGGTCTATTTCATCCTGATTGTCTACGGCCAGACCGCGATGGCCAACCTGAGCTGGAACGGCACCGCCCTCGCTGGCGGCAGTTTCCGCAGCACGCTCCGCACCCGTGACATGGCGCTGCTGTTCGTGACCAACTCGCTGGCGATCCTCTTCACCCTGGGACTGATGGTTCCCTGGGCCACGGTGCGGCTGGCCCACTACCGTTTCGAACATCTGGAGCTGGCAACCACGGACGGACTGGACAACGTGCTGGCCGCGGCCGGCACTGCCGGGGTCGGAGCGGCCGGTGACGAGTTCGGCGACGTGTTTGACATGCCGATCGAGATCGCGCTGTGACGACGGAGCCGGAAACTCGATGAAATCGGCCACGGTCGCATATTTCGACGGCAGGGTTTCCACCCGCCGCCAGGCCCTGCTCACCCTGGACGGCGGAAGCGTGACCATCAGCTGCGAGGGAGCGGGGCTTAGCTTTCCGGTGGCGGAGCTGGTGATTCCGCCCGGCGTGGGCTCGGTCCGCCGCACGGTGCGCCTGCCGGATGGCGGCCTGTGCGAGCTGGACGACATGGAAATCCTGGCGGAACTGGAGCGAGCCAGCGGAGCCGGAAACTCCCGGGGGCTGCTTTTGCGCTGGGAGAAGAGCCTGCCGCTGGCCCTGGCGGCTCTGGCGCTGACCGTGCTGGTGGTGGTGCTGTTCCTGCATTACGGCGTCCCCTCGCTGGCCCGGCGCGCTGCGCTGGCGCTGCCCCCGGCCACCGAGAACACGCTGGGGCGCGAATCGCTGGCCACGCTGGACCGCATCCTGATGAAACCCTCCACTCTCAAAAAGGAACGCCGCGACCAGCTGTCGGAGCTGTTCCGGCTCGTGGCCGGACCGGGAGCGGACTCAAAAGGTTATCGCCTGGAGTTCCGCTCCAGCCCCGCCATCGGCGCCAACGCCTTCGCGCTCCCGTCAGGTATCGTGGTCATCACCGACGAACTGGTCGATCTGGCCAGGCAGGACGACGAGATCGCCGCGATCCTGGCCCACGAACTGGGACACGTGCGCGGCCGGCACATCATGCGCCACATCATGCAGAGTTCGGCCGCCGGCCTGATCGTGGCCACCCTGACCGGCGACCTGGTCTCGATCACCTCGCTGGCGGCCACGCTGCCGACGGTGCTGGTGGACGCCTCCTTCTCAAGAGAATTCGAGCGCGAGGCGGACAATGCGGCCATCGACTGGATGAAGAGCGCCGGTATTTCGCCACGGCGCTATGCCGAGATCCTGGGGCGTCTGCAGGCCCAGCTGGATGTGCGCCAGGGCAAGGCGGCCGACGGCAGGAGCCGGGTGCGCAACTACCTCTCGACCCACCCGGACACCGGTGATCGCATCCGGCGGATCTTGAAGGCGGGCGGTGAATAAGGGGGCAAAAGGGATAATTTACCGGTCCGGCTGATCATCCCGAAAAAGGACAGCCTCACGCTACTACGCAACCAGAACCAGAATAAAAAGACTGACTGTACCACACCCAAGGAGGAACACATGAACGACCCCGCAGCCCTGTTTATCTGGATAGGCAACCACTATTACTACCTCTTCGCCTTTGCTATCCTCGTAGTTCTGCTCTGGAACTCGGTGGTGATCGTCGGCGGCAACGAGATCGCGCTGATCGAGCGGCGCTGGTTCGGCAGCAAGATGCCCCAGGGGCGCGTGGTGGCGCTGGGGAACGAGGTCGGCATCCAAGCCCGCACCCTCGGACCCGGCCTGCACTTCCTGATCCCCTTCATCTACAAGGCCACCAAGAGCGTCTTCACCGAAATCCTGGAGAACGAGATCGGCCTGATCGAGTCGGTGGACGGCTCGTCCATCCCGTCCGGGCGCATCTTTGCCGCCGTGGTGGCTGGTCACAACTCCTTCCAGGACGGCGAGGCCTTCATCAAAAACGGCGGACAGAAGGGCCCTCAGATCGAGATCCTGCCTCCGGGCAAGTACCGCATCAACCCCTACCTGTTCAAACTGACCAAAGGCAACGTCACCGAGATCAAGGACTTCGAGATCGGCATCGTCGAGTCGGTGGACGGCGTGGCCATCCCCGAGGGTAAAATCTTCGCCCAGGCGGTGGAGGGGCACTCCTCCTTCCAGAACGGTGATCTTTTCATCAACAACGGCGGCCAGAAAGGCCCGCAGATCGAGATCATCCCCCCCGGCAACTACCGTATCAACCCCTATTTGTTCAAGGTCACCAAGAGCCAGGCCACCAAGATCGGCGACGGCGAGATCGGCCTGGTGGAGTCTGCCGACGGTTCGGCGATCCCGGCCGGGCGCATCTTCGCCACCGTGGTGCCTGGGCACAACTCCTTCCAGTCCGGCCAGGATTTCATCAAGAACGGCGGCCAGAAAGGCCCCCAGACCGAGATCCTGCCGCCGGGCGTCTACCGTATCCACCCCAACCTGTTCAAGATCACCAAGGCCTCGGCGGTGGTGATCGCCAAGGGCGAGGTCGGCATGGTCACCGCCCAGGACGGCGCCCCGATCCCCATGGGCAGGCTGCTGGCCCAGAGCGTGGCCGGGCACTCCAACTATGAGAACGGCGAGTCCTTCCTGAAGAACGGCGGCCAGAAGGGGCCGCAGATCGACGTGCTGCTGCCCGGCACCTACCGCATCAACCTGAACCTGTTCAACATCCAGATCGCACCGGCCGCCGTGATCGAGGCCAACAAGATCGGCCTGGTGACGGCACTGGACGGCATCCCGCTGCCGGAGCGCGAGTACGTCGCCTCTCCGGTCACCGGCCACAACGACTACCAGGACGGTTCGGCCTTCCTGACCAAAAACGGCCAACGCGGCCCGCAGCTGGATGTGCTGCGCCCGGGCACCTATTACGTCAACCCCTTCATGTTCAGCGTGGCCATCGATGATGTGGCCGTGATCGAGCGCGGCCAGGTCGGCGTGATCGTCTCCAACGTGGGCGAGGACCCGACCGAGGAGATGAAAAAACGTCTCGGTTCCACCCAGGCCGGGGCCTCGGCTGAAGAGGGGAAAGAGAAGTATGTGGTACCCAAGGGGTTCCGCGGCATCCAGGAGGAGGTGGCCGGACCGGGACGCTACTACCTCAACCGTCGTGCCTTCCTGTGCTATATCATCGATACCACCAACCTCACCATGGACTGGGACGATCAGGCGGAGAGCCGTTTCGACCAGCTGACGGTCTTCTCCAAGGACGGCTTCCCGATCCAGGTGTCGGTCA
>JAURXC010000296.1 GCA_030654645.1 Deltaproteobacteria bacterium
GCCGCAAATGCCCAGAGGTTGACCGTTGCCGATCACCTGTAATCTGATCCAGTCATCTTCTATGCGTACCGAATTGATCGCACCCGGCAGCGCAACCATGCCGCAGGAGAGGTTACCCCCTTCGAAAGCCGGTCCAGCGGCTGCAGAAGTTGCCCAGATCCGATCGCCGTTCAGCAGCGCGATTTCCCCATTGGTGCCCATGTCCAGGCAGAGTGTCGCATCCCCCGGCTCGGCTCCGTACAGAAACGAAACCGTATCGCCCCCCACGAATCCTCCCGGCATCGGGAACACGTATATTTCCGCATTGCCATCCCATTCGAGATCAACGGCCTTGAGGTGTGTGCCGACGGTGTAGAGCGGGCGATAGGGTGGGAAAGCCAATGATTTAAGCGGTAGTCCCATCAGGATGTGCTGCATGGCCGGATTGCCGGCAATGGCCGCCCTGCTGACATCTTCCCAGGCGATACCGCTTTGCCGGCAGAGTTCATGGGCCATGCGCAATAGTTCCGCCCGGATCAGGTCCGTCATCTCCCGCTGCACGCTCCCGGAACTGATGGCGGCGTCCAGACGGCTGACGACATCGGCTCCGAATCTGCGTTGCGGATTCATCGCACCCAGCATCGCAATGCGTCGGCCGTCGCCGCAATCGACAAGCGACGCGGCCAGCGTGGTGGTTCCCAAATCAATGGCTAGCGCGATCTTTGGCATTTCAGGCTATCTCTATCAGGAACCGGCCGGACGGCATGACCGAGCCGATTCTGCGGGTGAAAATGCCCTTGTCTTTTGCTTCGGAAATAAAACGTCCGGCATCGTCGGGGGCCAGCGCGATCAGCAGTCCGCCGGAAGTTTGCGGGTCAAACAGCGGCAGCATCCGCTCCTCGTCCATATTTTCGGAAATGTGCAGGAATGGCAGATAGTGGTCGCGGTTGCGGTAACAGCCGGCCGGAACCATTCCGTCTTTGACCAACTCGGACACTCCGTTCAGAAGTGGAATTGATGCAAGCTCCAGCCTGATCGTGACCGCGGCGCCCCGCGCCATCTCGCAGGCATGTCCAATCAGGCCGAAACCGGTTACGTCCGTGGCGGCGGAGGCCTGATGTTCGATCATCATTTTCGCCGCATCCCGGTTGAGGGTTGTCATCCACTGAACAGCGTCCTGTACCGATTCGGTCGAAGCCATCTCACCCTTGATGGCGGTGGAAATGATGCCGCATCCCAGCGGTTTTGTCAGAAGCAGAACATCGCCCGGCCGGGCCGTGGAGTTGCGGATGATCCGGTCCGGATTCACCAGGCCGGTCACGGACAGACCGTACTTCAATTCTTCATCCTCGACCGTGTGACCACCCACCAGGCAGACTCCCGCTTCCCGCAGAATACTCTGCCCGCCGGCCAGCACTTCACGCAGAACCTCGCCCGGCATGGAGCAGACCGGAAAGAAGACCAGGTTCATGGCGGTTACAGGTCTGCCCCCCATCGCATATACGTCGGAGATCGCATTGGCGGCGGCAATCCGGCCAAAGGTATAGGGATCGTCAACCAGCGGGGTGATGATATCGGCCGTCTCCACCAGGGCGCACTCCGGCGATATCCGGTAAACACCGGCGTCATCGCAGGTTTCCGGCCCTACCAGCAGATTTTTGTCATCGAATGTGAAAAGCCCGTCCAGGGCCTTCGCCAGGCTTGATGGGCCCAGTTTAGCGGCTCAACCGGCTGCTTTTACAAGCTGTGTAAGCTTTATCATCTGTCAGATTGCTCCTGAAACCGCGTGTTATTTCAGATAGACTCTTGGAACCCGTTTACTGATGCCGCAGAAAATCTCGTAGGGGATCGTGCCGGCCCAGTTGGCCAGCTCTTCAGCCTGTATCGCATTGCCCTGGCCATCCGGCCCCAGCAATACCACCTCGTCACCAACCGCAACCGAAGGAATGTCAGTTACATCCAGCATGATCCAGTCCATGCAGACCGTGCCGGCCACTTTTGCCCGGCGGCCACGGATCAGCGCTTCGCCCCGGTTGGTGAGAGCGCGTGGATAACCATCGGCGTAGCCGACCGGAACACTGGCGATCAAGGTTTTGTTTTCGGCTGTAAATCGTCTGGCATAGCTGACCGTGGTTCCCGGTTCAACCAGTTTGAGCATGGCAATGCGGCTTTTGAGATGCATCACCGGTTTTATGCTCAGCTTGCCCTGGAAGTCGGCGGACGGCAACGCTCCATAGAGGGCGATCCCCGGCCGCACCAGGTTGCACCCCGGTATTTCCCTCAAAAGGGAGGCGGCGCTGTTGGCAATATGGATGTAACGCGGGGAATACCCGGCCTTGCGGACCTCGGACACCGCCCAGTTGAAACGCTCGGCCTGCAGCCTGGTGAAATACTGTCCGGACTCGTCCAGTTCGTCGGCACTGGCGAAGTGCGAGATGATGCCCTCCAGGGCAATGTTCGGAAGTTTTTTCAATTCAGCCAGGAACTGCGGGGTGGAATTGTATTGCACGCCGAGCCGCCCCATGCCGGTATCAATTTTCAGGTGCAGCTGTGCCTTGCGGAACAGTTTGCCGGCGGCGTGATTCAACGCCACTGCCTGCTCCATCGTGAAAACCGTCGTGGAGATGTTGTAGCCGATGCATTTACGTTCCTGTCCCGGATATACGCCACCCAGAAGCAGGATCGGCTTGTCGATGCCGCTTTTGCGGAGCTGGATGCCTTCCGCCAGAAAGGCCACGCCAAAGGCATTGACGCCCAGTTTTTCCAGTTCGCGGCTGATGTCCATGAAACCGTGGCCATAGGCGTCGGCTTTTACAACCGCAAGAATTTCGGTGCGAGGCGGGATTGACGAGCGGATGGTTTTAAAGTTGTGATGAAGCGCCGAAAGGTCTATTTCGGCAAGGGTGGGGCGACCGTCGTACAAAATATGGATACCTCTGAATGCCTGTCGAATTTTAAATGCGGACGGAATCTGTTGACCGCGTAAAATATCATGCCTGCAACCGGCTGTAAAGCGGTGCGTGCAAGCAGGAATACTTTACAGGGACAACTTCTTACGCGCATTCGCCAGGCAGCGCCTGATATCGGCGCTGGTGCGGCAGGCCAGTACGTTTCGCGCCAGCTTGCGGCAGGCGTCCATGCCGTGGTTGCGGATGGCCTGTTTGACTACCGGGATACTGGGGGCGGAAAGACTGAACTCGCGGATACCCATGCCGGCCAGCAACAGCGCATTCAGCGGATCAGCGGCCATTTCGCCGCAGACCGATGCTTTCTTGCCTGCCTTGGCCGCAGCGTCGGCGACCCGTTTGATCGAATGCAGAATGGCAGGGTGGTGCGGGTCATAGTACTGCTTGACGCGGGAGTTGTTGCGGTCGGCCGCCAGGGTGTACTGAATCAGGTCATTGGTGCCGATGCTGACATAGTCCACTTCCCGCACCAGGTATTCGATGATCTGCACCGCCGCCGGGATTTCAATCATGATTCCGAACGGGATGTAACCGCGCACATCGTGCCCCTCGCGCAGAAGTTCGTTTCTGACCAAAGTCATGATCTCCCTGATCTGGCGGATCTCGTCCAGACTGCTGATCAGTGGAAACATCACGGTCGGATTACCTGCCTGGGAAGCCAGCAGTATCCCGGCCAACTGTTCCTTGAAGATGTCCTGTCGCTCCAGCGATACCCGGATCGAGCGCCATCCCAGGAACGGATTGTCCTCGGCGGGATAGGTGAAATATGGCAGCCCCTTGTCACCGCCGATATCCAGCGTTCTGATGTTGACGGTCTGTCCGGGGAAGCCTTGCAGTATCTTGCGGTAGATGTTGGCTTGTTCTTCACGGTTCGGGAAAGCCGATCGGGCCATGTAGGGAAATTCGGTGCGGTAAAGCCCGACCCCCTCGGCGCCGTGCAGGTTCGCAACCTTGACATCGGAAATCAGGCCAATATTGGCACTCAGTGTGATGGCAACCCCGTCGGTTGTGACAGCCGGAAGGTTACGCAACCCCTCCAGTTCCTTCATACGCGTGCTATGGTCATGTTCCAGCCGGACATATTCCTTTTTTATGGCTGCGTCCGGATTAAGGTAGATGTGTCCGGAGGTGCCGTCCACGATGATTTCATCCTTGACATTAGCGGCCGACATCAGGCCGTCGATGCCGAGTACGGCGGGAATTCCCAGCGACTTGGCCATGATCGCCGCATGCGAGTAGGCGTTACCCTTCTCGGTCACGATCCCCAGGATCTTGTCATGGTCTAGCATGGCCAGGTTGGAGGGGAAGATCTCCTCGGCAACGATCACCCTTTTTTCCTTGAGCATGATGTCGCTGGAGTTGTTCCCGACAATGACATCGATGATGCGTCGGCCGATATCGTCCATGTCGGCCGAACGCTCACGCAGATAGGGGTCGGCCATGTTTGAAAAAGCCTGGATATAGTGTTGCACGACGTCATGAACGGCACGACTGGCTCCCAGACCTTTTTCGATCAGATCAATGACCTTGGACGAAAAGCCGCGATCTTCCAGGATCATCAGGTGGGTATGGAAAATGGCGGCGTCATCGGCGGAGAGCGTTTCGCTGACCCGCTTTTCCATGTAGATGGTCTGGATCTTGGTTTTTTCAAGCGCGATATTGAACTTTTCCAGCTCCTCGGATTTGCTGCCGACCCTGGCCAGTTTCACCACCTTGTCGTTGAACCGGTCGAGTATGTAGACCTTGCCGTGACTGAAGCCTCCCGATACGGCGGTACCCGCCAGCGACCTGGATCTGGACGTCCGCTTGTCGGCACTCTTTGAAGGTTCCGCGCCACTGACCGAGCCGTTTTTCACCTTGGCCAGCTCCTGCTCAAACCAGGCCCGCTCCTGTTCCTTGTGCTGGATGGAATCAAGCAGCCGGGCATTGTGGATGATGCTGCCGATCTGAAATGTGATCGTGCGTAGTGCGCTGATTTCATCCTCGCTAAAACGGCGCGCCTCACGGGTCTGAACAACGATTGCTCCGATCGGAGCCTTATGCTCAAACAGCGGCAGCCCCAAAAAGGAGAGGAAACGTTCTTCCTTTGATTCCTTGAAATATTTGTAGCGCGGGTGAGAAGGGGCATTGTCGGTCATGACCATGTCGCGGCTTTCCACCGCCAGACCGGTCAGACCTTCATGAACTTTCATCGATACCCGGTTGATCGAGGCTTTCGAGAGCCCCTTGGTGGCCTTCAACACAAGTGTCTCGCCGTCGGCCTCCAGCAGGTAGATCGAACAGACGTCGCTGCCCATGCGCTTGGCTACCAATGTCACTATATTGTCGAGGGTTTCCTGCAGGTCGTGTGAATGTAATATGATCGTGCTGATATCTTCGAGGGTACGCAAACTGAGCGATTGCTGGGTTTCTTTCATCGGATGCCCCGTTGCACTGGATTTCGGGGGAGTATAGAGGTTTTTTAATTGAAAGTAAAACACTGATGACTGATATACGCTGGAAAAGTCTCTGAGTGTCTGCTATCTTGGTCAACGATTTTCAATCGGAGACAGGGGATAAATTATGAATGACACGGCTATCAATCCGGACATAAAAAAGGGGCTCGACCTGCTTGATTCGGGCAAGGTCAAAGAGGCGGTTACAGTATTTCTGGGGTATTGGAACGACCACAAGGGTGAGCCGGACAGCTGGTTCTATCTTGGTGACGCGCTGGCCGAGAACGGACAGCTGGGCGAAGCGATCGAGCGTTACCGGGAAGGGCTCAAGCTGGCTCCGGAGGATGTGGATGCGCTGACAACGCTGGGAGACATGCTCTTCGAATCCGGAAAACACAAGGATGCCATCGCCTGTTATAAAAAAGTGCTGGATATAGACCCGAAGGACGCCGACGCGCTGGTCAGCATCGGACTGGTTCACGGCAGCCAGGAACGCGGTGACGAGGCCATCAGCGCTTTTGAGCAGGCTCTTGAACTGGAGCCGGATAATGTTTTCGCATGGAATGCCCTGGGGGACGCGCTCTATGGCAAAGGCGATGTGGAAGGGGCGATCGACGCCTTTGAAAAAGGGGTCGAGATTGACCCCGAGGATCCGGTGGCCCATTTCAACCTGGGCGAACTGTTATACGACCTCGAAGAGCTGGAAGAAGCCGAGGAGGAATGCCTGGAAGCGATTCGCCTGGACCCGGCCTACGGCATGGCCTACCTGACCCTGGGAGGTATCTGCATGGACCAGGATCGCACGCCCGAAGCGATCGCCTTTTTTGAAAAGTATCTGAAATATGAGACCTCGTCGCAGGCGGCCGAAATGATTGCCGAAGTCAAGGCGGTTGTGGAAGGTCTCAAGGAAGAGTTGAAGGGATAGCCGATGAGCGATTCAAAGCCTTTGCTGATCGATTCCCATGCCCATATCTACTATCATGATTATGCGGGCGATTTCGACGAGATGCTGGCGCGTGCCGCCGATGCCGGAGTGGCGGCCATGGTCGTGGTCGGCACCGATATCGAATCCAGCCGCGAATCGGTCGCGCTGGCGGAAAAGTACCCGCAGCTGTACGCCGCGGTCGGCATTCATCCCCACGATGCCGGACGGGTCACAGAGAAATGCTACGACGTGATCCGCGAACTGGCCCAATCCAGCCCCAGGGTCGTCGCGATCGGAGAGATCGGACTGGATTTCTACCGCGACCGCTCACCGCGCGATGTCCAGGAAACTGTATTCCGCCGCTTCCTGCGGATGGCTGACGAACTGAAGTTGCCGGTCATCATCCATGATCGTGATGCCCATGAGCGGGTCATGTCAATCCTGCGGAAAGAGGCGGTGCGCAGCGGTGTGCTGCACTGTTTCTCCGGCGATGCGGAAATGGCCGCCATGGCGATCGCGATGGGATTCCACATCTCGATCCCCGGAACGATCACCTATCCGTCGAACGAGGCCTTGCGGGACGTGGTGCGGGCCGTGAGCATCGACCGCATGCTGGTGGAGACCGACTGCCCCTACCTGACCCCGGTGCCTTTTCGCGGCAAGCGTAACGAGCCGGCCCACGTGCGGCTCGCGGCCGAAAAGATTGCCGAGCTGAAGGGGCTGACCCTGGCCGACGTGGCCCGCATCACCACCAAGAACGTGCGCGACCTGTTCGGAATCCGCCTCTGGGACCAATCGACCAAGATCGCCTACCGGATCCGCAACTCGCTCTACCTGAACATCACCAACCGCTGCTCCAACCGCTGCAGTTTCTGTGCGAAGTTCGACGACTTCACCGTCAAGGGGCATAACCTGCTGTTGGACGGAGAGCCCTCGTTCGAAGAGGTGATGTCGGCCGTGGGGCAACCCGAGGGTATCGATGAAGTGGTCTTCTGCGGCTACGGCGAGCCGCTGATCCGGCTGGAACTGGTCAGGCAGGTGGCGGGCGAGCTCAAGCGCCGCGGCTACCGCATCCGCATCAACACCGACGGCCAGGCCAATCTCGTGCATGGCCGCAACATCCTTCCCGAACTCGAAGGGTTGGTTGACAGCATCTCGGTCAGCCTGAACGCTCCCGACGCCGCAACCTATGCCGCGCTCTGCAACACACCCTTCGGCGAAGCCGGTTTCGCCGGGGTCTGCGATTTCATCCGTGAAGCAACCGGCTTTATTCCGCAGGTGGTGGCCAGCGCCGTGACCGTGCCGGGCAGCGATGTCGAGGCCTGCCGCAGGCTGGCGGAATCGCTGGGGTCTGAGTTTCG
>JAURXC010000310.1 GCA_030654645.1 Deltaproteobacteria bacterium
CGGGGTTTTTGTATCTTTAAGTGCATAGAAGGCCGGGGCCAGCACCCGCGTCATGGCCACGAACGAGAGACCCAGGGAGTAGTACATCAATGCTTGGGCGGAATTGACCACCTGGACATAGTCGAATGCACCGCCCATGAAAATTAGGCTGAAGATCGGGGTTGAGCAGGCCATCAGGCCGGCCATGGCCGGGATGGTGATGAACAGCGTCAGGCGCAGACCGAACGACAGCGATTCCTTCATGCCGTCCATATCGCCGGAGGCCGCCTGCTTGCTCATCGATGGCAGCACCGCCTGCGCCACCGACACCGTGAAGATGCCCTGTGGGAATTCAAACAGGCGCTGGGCGTAATAGAGATAGGAAACGCTCCCTTGGGGAAGTTGTGAAGCCAGGATGGAGCTCACAACAATATTCAGGTAATAAACCCCAACTCCGAACAGGGACGGCAGCATCAGTAGCGCTATCCGGCGCACTTCTGGATTTTTGAAATCGAAGTTCGGACGGAACGGAAAACCCTTGTGCCAGAGAACCGGCAGTTGCAGGACCAGCTGGATGCAGCCCCCCGCCAGAACCCCCACCGCCAGCGCAGTGATGGGCGCCTCGAAAAAACCGCGCAGACCCAGCGCCGCCAGGATCATCGAGATATTCAGGAATACGGTGGAGATAGCCGGGGTGAAGAAATGCCTCAGCGTGTTGAGGATGCCCATGCAGAGCGCCACCAGGCTGATGAAGAAGATGTAGGGGAACATCAGGCGGTTGAGCAGCACCGCCAGCTCCAGCTTGCCCGGCTCGGCCTTGAAACCGGGAAACATCAGGCTGACGATCAGCGGCGAAAAAATTATGCCGGCCAGGGTGATGAAGGCCATCACAATCGTCAGCAGCGTAAAGCAGATGTTGGCCAGTTCCCTGGCGTCGTCTTCCCCCTTTTGGGTCAGCGTCGCCGAGAAGGTCGGAACAAAAGCGGCGGTCAGCGCCCCTTCCGCAAAAAAGCGGCGCAGCATGTTGGGGATCTGGAAGGCGGCAAAAAAGGCGTCGGTCGCCATGCCGGCCCCGAACAGGCGCGACACGACCATGTCGCGGACCATGCCCATGATTCGCGACAGCATCGTGGCGCTGCCCAAAATTCCGGCAGCCCGGAATATCTTCTGTTTTTCAGACATTTATCCCCGCTACCCTCTTCTGCCCTTGAACGGCAGCAGCAGCAGGTACAAAAGCCCCAGCTGTTCGGAATTGCGGAACTCCTTCAGGCCGATCTGCATGCCGTCATGTCCCGCCGACGGCTGTGCGCGGTAGGTGCCCAGCAGCCGGTCCCACCAGGGGAAGTTGAAGCAGAAATTGCTGTCGGTCTCGCGGGGGATAACCGAGTGGTGGACACGGTGCATGTCCGGTGTCACCAGCAGCAGCCGCAGCCAGCGATCAACGCCAAGAGGAATGGCAACGTTGCCGTGATTGAACAGGGAAGTGGCATTCAGGACGATTTCGAAAAGCACCACCGCCAGGGCCGGAGCGCCGATCAGCAGCACCACCGCCAGCTTGATCAAGATCGAGATGATGATTTCCAGAGGATGGAAGCGGGTGCCGCTGGAGACGTCCAGGTCCAGGTCGGTGTGATGAACGCGGTGAAGGCGCCAGAGCACGGGGATGCGATGGAAGGCGCGATGCTGAAGATAGATGACGATGTCCAGCACGATAAACGCCGCCAATACAGAGGCCCACTGCGGCAGCGTTACCAGGTTCAGCACGCCCCACCCCCTGGCAGCGGCCAGTTCCGCCAGGCCAAACGGCAAGAGCGGCATCGTCAGGCGGATCACCAGCGTATCGAGCACTACGATCGAGCCGTTCACCAGCCAGCGCCGCGCTTTCGGTGTTGTCAGCGGACGCCGGGGGAAGAGGAATTCAGCCAGGGCGACCAGTGCAAGCATCGACAGGAACGAAACCAGGCGAACTGTGGATTCATGCAGCATGGCCCCGGCTGCTATCCGACCTGAGCCACAAAGAACGCCCGCACCTGCTCAAGGTCGGCGTCCATGATCTCGCAGCGGGTCGGTTTACCTTCCAGCGCCCGGACCGATTCGGGAACCGGTGCCGGCACGCCGAGCGCCTTTTCGACCGTCTCGCCGAATTTTGCCGGATGGGCCGTGGCCAGGCAGATGCGGGACGAATTCTCAGGCAGCATCTCCAGCGCGGCCTTGACGCCTACGGCGGTATGGGGATCGAGCAGGTAGCCGGTTTTGGCATGAAAGTCGCGAATCGTGGCCAGGGTTTCCTCCTGGTTGACCGATGCGGAACAGAAATCCTTGCGGACCTGCGCCATTTCAGCGTCATCACACGAAATCCGCCCCGACTCCTTCAGCTCGACAAAAGCCTCCTGGACCCGCTGCGGGCTGTTTCCGAACAGGTGGAACAGGTAGCGTTCGAAGTTGGAAGCA
>JAURXC010000312.1 GCA_030654645.1 Deltaproteobacteria bacterium
CCCCTGTCGCCACGGCTGAAGAAGGCGATCGCGGCCCCGGACACCGGTTTGTTGGTCTCGGCCGACATGACCGCGCCCCGAACCTCCCGCAGTTTTGAGGCGGCCGAAGCGGTGATCGAAACCGAAAGTGTCAAGAGAATCAGCAGGAGTGGGAACAGGCAGCGAAACGGTTTCATGGGGACTCCTTTCAACAGGCAGACGCGTCGATAACTGATCATACAGCAAAGTGAGACATCGCTTGACAAGCGATGCCGGGTTCTGACGTAGTCGTGGGCTCCAGGAACTTGATACATCATTTGTCGAATCAGGGAACAGCATGGTTCAACAGCGACAACCGTAAACGCCCCCTAAACCATAGCCGTCACCTGGTCGAAATCGCCTCCGCCCCGAAGCGGTAGACCGCCACCGCCGCCGGGTCGCGCTCACCCAGGCGGCGCAGCGCCTCGCGGAAGGCCCAGTTGGCGGTGCGGGCCTCGCCCGGCACAAAGGCCACGCCGCCCCCCGCGCCCTCCACGAGCATCCCCTCGCGGGACGGGTCGATACTACGGTAGTCCAAAACCCGCTCCGGCTGGCCCAGCGGAAAGGTGATCTGCAGCCCGGCCCGCGCTGCGGTATCCGGGGTCGCCGTGCGGGCGCGGCCGTCGTTTTTCAGCGCCAGCCGGACGTTCTCATCGATCTCTTCGGCCAGCGTGGCCCGGCGGGGAGTGAATCCGCCGAAGCAGGCGAAGACCCGCCTGCCGTTGAAAAAGGTCACGAAACAGGCCCGCTGCTGCCGGGTGGCGAATTCCGGCGCTGTCGGCAAGGCGGCTCCCGTCAAGCGGGCGGCCAGGCAGCTGCGGGCGTAACCCAGGAGCGCCTGCTTTTCGGTTTTGCTGTATCCGGGCTCGGCCCGGGCGGCATCCGGAACGAGGAACATGACCGCAACCGGCAGGAAGGCCAGCAGGCCTTTGGCGAGCAAAAACAACCATCCCGAACGCTTCATTCCCCGCCCCCGGCGATGATCCGGCTCGGCGCGGGATAGACATCCTCCGACAGCAGTTCCTTGCGTTCGACTCCATCCTTCCTGATCAAGCGCCAGGTGGCGGTGGAAAAACCGCGCCCGCCCTTCTGCCCCTGGAGCGTTTTTCCGGCCACGGCCAGCGGCTCCAGCGGCACCTGTTCGGTATCGATCACGACGCTGAAATCCTTCTCCAGCGGCGAGCGCAGCGACACGGTCAGGCGCTTGTCGTCGCTGCTGATCCTGATCTGGAGCGGATGCGGAAAGGGGTTGCGCAGCTTGAGATCCTTGCGCCAGGAGGCGATGGTGGCGTCGCGGCCGGGGGGCACATGCAGCACGTTGCGGGAGTGGGGATGGCGCTCGACCACCTCCAGCCCCCCCAGCAGTCCGGCGTTGTAGATGGTGGAGGCCAGCTGGCAGATGCCACCGCCGGGGGTCTCCTGCAACAGCCCGTCCGAGGTCAGAAAGGGCGCGCTATCGTAACCCTTGCCGCGGCTGCGGCCGCCGACCAGTTCATTGAAGCTGAAGATGCCGCCCGGGGGAATGATGGAACCGTCGATGTAGCGGCCGGCCAGGGCGGCGTTGTTGCGCTGCTCCGGGCTGCGACCGGCAAACGAGGTGGAAAAACCGCTCCAGATCAGGGGAAAGGGGTTGTCTCCGGCAGAAGCGTGAATTGAGAAGACCAACTGGAGCAGCATGATGATTACGAACAGCCGCATGGAACAGGTTCAGCAGGGGGAATTGCAAAGTTCGGCCAGCAGGGCCGGGACGCTTGCGGGCGAGACCGGGCCGAACTGGCGTTCGCCGACCATCACCGCCGGGGCGTTGCCGCAGTTGCCCAGGCAGCAGCAGGGGAGCAGGGTGAAGATGCCGTCGGAGGTTGTACCGCCGGCCTCGATACCCAAAAGCTTTTCGAACTGTTGCAGCAGGCTTTCGCCCCCCATGCTCCAGCAGGAGATCGAGTCGCAGACATGGACCACATGCCGCCCCACCGGCCGGCGGTAGATCATCTCGTAGAAGGTGGCCAGCTCTTCGACCTGCAGCGGCGTCAGCTCCAGCAGTTCGGCCGCTTCCACGACCGCCTCGTCGTTCAACCAGCCGTAGTGGCGCTGCAGCTCTTTCATCACGTCCACCGCGGCTTCACGATTGGTGACGGCCCGGGCGATGCGCTGTTGCAGTTCCTGTTTCAGGGAAATGGGGATCATGGAGCGGTATTATAGTTGCTTTGGGCGGCGTGGCAAGCGGAAATCACGGCAGAAAGCGGGCAAAGACCTGGTTGGAGAGCAGCAGGCCCCGCCGGGTCAGGCGCAGCGCGCCCAGTTCCTGCTGCAACAGGCCGATCCGCAGCAGCTCATCGAGCACCGTTCCATATACGGACCGTAGCGGAGACCCGAATTCACGTTCAAAATCATCAGCCAAGACGCCTTCGGCCAGACGCAGGCCCAGGAACATGAATTCCGCCAGCGCGTCTTCCCGGTTCAGCTGGTGCTGGTCCCTGCGCGGCAGGCGGCCGGCCGCCAGCTCCCGGCCGTATTCCTCCAGCGTGTCGTGGTTGCTGAAGCGGTAGCCATGTTCCCGGCGCAGCAGGGAGTGAGCCGCCACCCCCAGACCCAGATAGCCGTCCCTGCGCCAGTAGCCGCTGTTGTGCCTGGAACGGTAGCCGTCCGTGGCGTAGTTGGCTATTTCGTAATGCTCGAAACCGGCCTCAACCAGAACAGTATCGGCGGTTTCGAACATTTCCGCCGAGCGGTCATCATCCGGGATTTCGGGGCTCTCCTCCGGATAGCGCAGCGCGAAGGGGGTGCCTTCTTCAACAGTCAGGCCGTAAACCGAGATATGCTCCGGCGACAGGGCAAGCGCTTCGCGCAGCTCCTCCCGCCACCCGGAAAAGGTCTGCCCCGGCAGCCCATGGATCAGATCAATGCCGATATTGCCGAACCCGGCCAGACGGGCTTCGCGGAAAGCATGGCGGGCCTGGGCGGCATCATGCACGCGCCCCAGGCGGCGCAACAGAACATCGTCAAAGCTCTGCACTCCCAGCGAAAGCCGGTTGACACCGGCCTCCCTGAAGTTCTGCAACCGCTCGCGGTCGATTGTGCCCGGGTTGGCCTCCAGCGTGATCTCGGCCCGCGGCGACAACGAAAACAGCTCCGCAGCCAGATCGATGATTCGTGACACCTGACGGGGCTGCATCAGGGATGGGGTGCCGCCGCCGAAATATATCGAGTCCAGCGGCTGCCCGGATTCGTGGTCCGCAGCTGCCAGTCGCATCTCCTGCAAAAGCAGTTCGTGGTAGCTTTCGATTTCGCCGGGCCATGGCTTGGCGGAAACAAAGGCGCAGTAGCCGCACTTCTCAACACAGAAGGGTATGTGGATGTACAGCCGGTTAAACATGTGCCGATCCCGTATTTTTTAGTGCCGAGCTTAATGTTGTTATGATAGTATTAGAAACCGAAGCTGGTAAATTAAAAAAAGGGGATTCCATGAAAAAGAAACTCATATTGTCACTCACCTGTCTTGCAGCACTATCAGCGTCAGCCGTACTGGCCATGCCGGACAAGGCGGCCAAGCCCGCGGCTGCAAACTCAGCCCAACCGGCTGAAGTGCTTTCCGGCAAGGTTATCGAGACCATGAACAGCGGCGGCTACACATATGTCAACCTGCAGAAGAAAAACGGCGAAAAAGTCTGGGTCGCGGCCCCGGAAACCAGCGTCAAGGCCGGCTCGCAGGTCAGCTTCAAGGGCGGCATGGAAATGGTCAACTTTGAAAGCAAGAGCCTCAAGCGCAAGTTCGACAAGATAAACTTTGCCGATGGCCTGGCCTCCGGCGCGGCAACTGCTCCGGCAGCAAAGTCTGCAGGCCAGAATGACGCGGCCGGCTCTCCCGGCAGCAAGGGCGCCGCATCCGAAAAAGACACCAAGATCTCGGTACCCAAGGCGACCGGCCCCAACGCAACGACGGTGCAGGGAGCTTTTGCCAGCAGCGCCAAACTGAACAAGAAAAAAGTGGTCATCCGCGGCAAGGTCGTCAAGGTATCGGCGCGCATCATGGACAGAAACTGGGTTCATATCCAGGATGGAACCGGCTCGCAGGCCAAAGGCAACCATAACCTGGTCTTCACATCCAAAGAGATGGTCAATGTCGGCGACATCGTCACAGCAAGCGGAACCCTGGCCAAGGACAAGGATTTCGGCGGCGGCTACAAGTATTCCGCCATTGTCGAGAACGCCACCTTCAAGAAATAAGCGGCAGATCCGGACCTGATCCATCAAAGGCCTCTCCTGAACCTGGAGGGGCCTTTTCTTTACTCGATGTTGAAAGCAGGGACGCATCCTGCTACAGTGCGGCATGACCAATCCGGTACAGGAACACTATCAGAGATATCCCTATCCCCGCTATCCGCTGCTGGCGTCAGTACCGCGCCAAGACACATACGCGCTCAACCTGAAAGCCCTCTGGACCCGTTTCAACCGGAACCTGCCGCGCGAAGACGCCCGCATCCTGATCGCGGGCTGCGGCACTTTCTCCCCCTACCCGTTTGCCGTGGCAAACCCCGGCGCCGCCATTACCGCGCTGGACATCTCGGAACGCAGCCTGAGCAGGGCCCGCCTGCACTGCCTGCTGCACGGGCGCAGAAATGTATCCTACATTTGCGGCGACATCCTGGACGGCAAGTCGATCCAGGGAGAGTACGCGCTGATCGACTCCTACGGCGTGCTTCACCATCTGGACGATCCCGCCGCCGGCTTGATGGCTTTGGAAAAACACCTGATGCCGGGCGGCATCATCCGGATCATGCTCTACAGCCGTTACGCCCGCCGGGAAG
>JAURXC010000317.1 GCA_030654645.1 Deltaproteobacteria bacterium
GGCATCGATCAGTGCATAGGCCAGATAATCGCTCCCCATCGAGCGGATCTTGCCCTTACCGGTGCGGATTCGCTCACGGACCGAATCGAACGGGTCACCCTTGAGACCCTCCTGAAAGGTGAAGATGTAGTCCGGCCCCAGGATTATGCTGAGCTGTTCCGAACTGAAATCCAGATCTTCGGTCGGACGCAGCATGCGCAGCACGATGAAGAGGTATTCGTCGTAATCCTCGATCTTGGGGCGCTGCACGGTGTTGACGATATCTTCCAGGACCAGCGGGTGAAAGGAGTGGCAATCGCCCAGTCGCCGGATGACCTCCACATCATGCACCCCCTCCACGTTGACCCAGGTCACCGAAGTGCCGGGCGGCGGCAACAGGCACTCCTCAAGTTTCTGAAAATGGTGCTCCTCGATATCGGTCGCATTGAACGAGATCATCCTGATCTCCACCGATTCGTTCGGTGTCTCACCGATATGCACCAGGCTGCCGGGAGGGAGACCTGACTTTACCGAGCGCTTCTTATGGAATCTCTTTCCGGAGCGCAATTTCAAATCCCCAGGATATCGGCCATGCGCAGCAGATCTTCATTGAGCTTTTTCTGCCCGCCATTGACCACCATCTCCAGCAGCGTCATGTTCAGTGAATTGGTTGCCAGGCCGACCATGACCCCCTTGGTTCCGGAGAGCAAGAGGTCAACCGACTTGCGGCCGAAACGGCTCCCAAGCAGGCGGTCGAAGACCGTCGGCGCGCCGCCGCGCTGGTAGTGTCCCAGCACCGTCACCCGTGTTTCGAAGCCGACCGTATCCTTGATGCCGTCGGCGATCGACTGGGCGTTGCCGGCCCCTTCGGCCATGATGATCAACGCATTGGTGCGCCCCTCTTCATAACGGCGGCGCAGCTGATGGCACATTTCCGACAGGTCGAACTCCACCTCCGGAACGATCGCGAATTCGGCCCCGGTGGCAATGGCGGAGGTTGAAGCCAGATAGCCGGAGTTGCGCCCCATCACCTCGACGATGAAGGCACGGTCGTGGGAACTGGCGGTATCCTTGATGCAGTCCACGGCATAGATGATGTTGTTCAGGGCCGTATCCACCCCCAGGGCCATATCGGTGTAGGGTATGTCGTTATCGATGCTGGCCGGGATGCCGACCACCGGAAAGCCCATCCTGTCCAGCGCCAGCGCGCCGTTAAGCGAACCGTCGCCACCGATCACGATCAGCCCCTCGACCCGCTCCTTAATCAGGTTATCCAATGCCTTTTTGCGCCCCTCCTCGGTGCGGAAATCGGCCGATCTGGCCGACTGCAGGAAGGTGCCGCCCCGCTGGAGCACACCCGAGACCGCCCTGGTATCCAGGATCTGGAAGTCGTTTTTCAGCAGACCGGCGTAGCCCTTGCGATAGCCGATCATTTCCACGTCATTGGCAATGGCGGTGCGGGCCGCCGCGCGGATGGCCGCGTTCATGCCGGAGCAGTCGCCGCCGCTGGTCAGAATGGCGAGTCGTTTCATGGTTGTTCCCTCCAGATGGAATTTAATCGGTCATTTAACCGGAAAAAGCTCTTGCAGTTTCCTGCTGCGGTAGTCGAAGATCCGCCGCAGACGCGGCGCCACGATCAGGCGGTTGATCAGTCCGACCAGATGGTCATGGTGTAGCAGGTAGTGAACCAGATCATGCATTTCGACGCCGCCCGCCACCTGGCTGAAACGGTGTTGATGGTGCCAGAACCGATAAGGTCCGAAGCGCTGCTCGTCAACGAAGAAGTTCGGACGTTCGACGTGGGTGATCTCGGTCGTCCAGCTGACCTCGACCCGCATCAACGGGCGCACGGTATAGGTGATGATCTGGCCGGCATAGGTCTCTTCACAGGGCGGCGAAGTGATCCGGAAATCCATGTCCGGCGGGGTGATCTTCACCAGGTTGACGGGGTTGGAAAAGAAACTCCAGGCCTCTTCCAGGGATACCGGCAGGATCTGCCGGCGTTCGAGAGTGTAAGGTTTCATGAAGGTCTATCTTTCCTTTTTTTCAGCCACTCCATCCGTTCGACAATATTCTTCTCATAGCCGTGCCCCTTGGGCTCGTAGAACCTGCGGCCGGACAGTTTCTCCGGAAGGCACTCCTGCCCGGCATAGCCGTCGTCGTAATCATGGGCGTACTGATAACCCTTGCCGTAGCCCAACTCCTTCATCAGCCTGGTGGGGGCGTTGCGGACATGCAGCGGAACCGGCAGGGCGCCGCTGTTTCTGACCTCGGCCAGGGCGGCATTGATGCCGGCGTAGGAGGCGTTGGATTTGGGAGCGGTCGCCAGGTAGGTCACCGCCTGCCCCAACGTGATGCGACCTTCCGGCATGCCGATCATCTGGAAAGCCTGCAGCGCCGAAACCGCCACCTGCAAGGCGCGCGGATCGGCGTTGCCGATATCCTCGGAGGCCAGGATGATCATGCGCCGCAGGATGAAAAGCGGATCCTCTCCGGCCTCCAGCATGCGCGCCAGCCAGTACAGCGCCGCGTCCGGGTCGCTGCCGCGCAGCGACTTGATGAAGGCCGAAAACACGTTGTAATGCTCTTCGCCCCCCTTGTCGTACAGCAGCGCCTTTTTCTGCAGCGCTTCCTGAG
>JAURXC010000318.1 GCA_030654645.1 Deltaproteobacteria bacterium
TCCAAACATTAATGCGTGTTTTCTATAGACAGTGCCGTTAATTTAATCTTCGTAGGCTAACCCCTCCAAACCTCCCCTTGTCAGGGGAGGCTTAAAGGCTTCCCCCCTGATAAGGGGGGATTGAGGGGGGTTGGTTTAGATGTTACAGCTTACTAGCGTACCGTAACCGTGACGTTCTCCCTGTTTGGTGAACCCAGGCTCGAATGGAAGCTGATCCTGCGGCTCGTATTCAGGACCGGATTGACCTGCGAGAGCGTCCAGGAACCGTTGGCGGCCACGTTGACTTCCGCGATCAGGCCGGCTGTCAGATCTCCCGGCACCAGGGCGCTGTTGAAGACTTTGATGGTCTGGCCATTGACCCTGGCGGTGGTGTTGCCGTCGATGCGCCAGGTCCTGGTGCTGAGGGTATACTGCGCCCGCGTGATGGTCAGGGTCTCGTCGGTGGGCGGATTGACCGTAATGCTGACCGTGGCATTGTTCGAAGTCGCGCCCTGATTGTCCTGGACGTTATAGGTAAAGGAATCGGCGCCGACAAAGCCGCTGGCCGGGAAATAGGTCACGGTCCCGTTCAGGTTGTTGGTCACGGTGCCGTTGCCGGGAGCCGAGGCGATCACCAGCGAGGCGGGAATGACCGCGCCATCGGGATCCGAGTCATTACCGGTCAGGTTGATCAGGACCGAATTGCCGGTAAACAGCGCTGCCGAATCGGCCACGGCAACCGGCGGAACATTGGGAGCCACAACCGTCACCGTGACGGTGGCCGGGTTGGAGGTCAGCGGCGTGCCGGGGAACTGGTCGGTTACCGTGTACTGGAAGGTGTAGATTCCGGGAACGTCGCCGGTGAAGCTGACCGTGCCGGTTCCGTTGACGTTTGCGACAACCGAAGCGGTGCTGGACCCGGGCGGCGCGGTCAGGTTGCTGACCGCGATCGAATCCGGATTCAGCGTGCTGGTGGCGGAGGTGTCATTGGCCAGCAGGGCAATGTTTTTCTGCGTTCCGGCAACGGCATTGCCCGTGTCGTTGTTTGCAACCGGAGCCACGTTGATCACGCTGATGGCTATGTTGACTATGGCCACGTTGGAAATGATGTTGTTGCTGTCCCGGACGGTATAGGTGAAGCTGTCACCGGTATCCGGCCCAAGGTTGGGGGTATAGGTAATCACTCCGGTTGCCGGGTTCACGACCGCGGTTCCATGGGCCGGCGACGACACGATCACCACCTTGGTGGGATCGATCGTGGCCGGCGCGGTGGCCGTATCGTTGGCAAGCACATTGATTGCGACACTGCCGCCGGTAGCCACTCCGTCGGCATCGTCAACGGCCAGCGGAGGGAATAGCGTCCGGACCAGGACCGGCACCTGGTTTGTGCCGTGGGCGGCGGACAGCACCTTGACCGTGGCCGGCGGCACATCCAGCGCCGGAATGGTCAGGATACCCGAGGCTAGCGGTCCGAAGCCTTCGGCGGAGAGGGCCGGGTTGTTGAGCAGGTCACCGGAAGCGGCCCGGATGGTCAGGCTTTTGATATTCGGCTCAAAGACCGCCTCGCTGATCACCACCTCGTCCACCACGTCACCGATAACCGGAACGGCCTGGTTATCGGAGGTGTTGGTAATGGTCAGCTGCGGCGGGATCTGGTTCGGCAGCAGGCTGGTGATGTGGGCGAAGAACTTGCCGGCGCCGTTGGAGGTCATCACCAGCGGGGTCAGGTTGGCGCCGCTGATCGTCAGGTTGGAGGGCGTGTTCTGGTTGGAAGTCTGGTCAGCGGTGGCAAATACATCGATCTGGGCATTGAGCGCGTCACGGCGGTAGGTCAGGCGATCTATGTTCAGCTTGCTGGGGATCGGAGTGGTATACTTCTGCCCTTCGAGAAAGCCCAGGTTCGTTTCGATAAAATCGATGCCGGGACCGCCGATGCCGGAGCCGATCGGGCCGTCGCAACGGAAGTAATTGGTGCCGAAGGGGCTGCCGGTAAAGGTGTGCGGAAAGTTGAAATCGCCCAGGAAGACATCGCCGTTGGGCAGGCTGGTGACGGGATCGATACCATTCAGCGTGCCGTCCGGGTTCTGGATTCCGGCGATGACCCGGGCCGGGTCCACGGTCCAGGTAAAGAACGGCCCCATGTCGCCGGTCAGCGGCCCGGTAAAGGGAATACCGGCAATACCGATGTCGCGGGTGTAACGCAGCAGGCCGCCGGTGACGGTCAGGTTCTCGACGCCGTAGGGGTGGGTAATCTTGTAGTTGCCGTCTGGAACCCCCTGGGTCAGGTACACGCGGACACGGGAGAAGACCACCTGTTCACCGGGAATCGGGTCGCCGGTATTGAAGGCGGCTTCCAGCGCCAGTACGATTACGATCCGCCCCCGGCCGGCTGCAAAGGCAAAGCTGTCAACATCCGGTGAGATACTGTAGTAGAACGACTCATCCGGAAAGTTGTAGCCGGTCGGCGGATTGGGCGGGAACGTGATCGGCAGGTTCGCGTCGAATGGGGGGTTGGAATCCGGATTCGGCAGGATGTTGCAGATCGGCAGCGCCGAAACCGGAGAAACGGCCCTGGAGAAGCACTGCTGCAGCGCCAGCCCGTTGTTGTCGCGATACCAGGAGGGGAATCCGTAAATATTCAGCGGGCCGAAATCCCTCAGCACCGCTTCCGCCCCGGTGGCGCAGACCGACAGCAGCATTACCACCGTCAGCAACAATCCCAACAATCTTCTCGTGGTTTTCATGATTTTCCTCCGTTACCCATAATCTGCGGCCGTTTAATTTATGTTTCCGTCAATGAGGCGCTAAATCCGGTTCGACTGAATAGATGACATGACCATTGTTTGAAATCCGACAACATCCGTCGGGTATCCATCCCATATCAACAAGCATGCCAGCACTCAAACCGCCCCCAAAACGAACATAAATATTTGATATTGCAGCGGTTGCCCATCCGGCCTAAATCTGCCGGGGGGTGCCAAAAAAATATTGGCTACCAGCGGCCAGAGGGTACGTACGGAATCTAACAAACCGGTTTTGTTGATCATTGCAGCTGTAAAAAAAATCAGCGCCAGTCCGGATTTTTGCTATCTTGCATAAAAAAGCATTTGTGTTTAGTGTGTTAGCCATGCGGAGCAATCAGAGCCGAACCAAATTTAAGCCTGAAATGTGCATGAATTACCGGAAACAATTTTGACTATTGCAGTTAAGAACAGATTTCTCATATAGTGATCTCAACCACATCTCGGTACGCAAGCGGGGCTTTGACAATGAAGAGCTACAAGTTACAGGGGGGTTGCACGGCGCTGCTGCTGGCGGTTCTGTTTTTTCCGGGAATTGCCGCTGCCGCTGATAACGGGGTAAGCCCGGCAGCCGCTGGCGCCGTGACTTCCAAGGCGCCGGCCGGAATCAGGGAAACGGTGCGGCAGGGCATCCGGGTGGAACTGGACGTTGTGCCGCTTGCAACCGCCGGGGAAGCTGCGGCCGAAGTGCGCGAGGGAGAGTACGCCACCGTCAGTCTGAAGCTGAGTGATGCAGACAGCGGAGCTCCGGTAACCGCCATGATGCCGAAAGTCTGGATCGATCTGCGGAAGGAATTCAAGGGGGATAAGAAAGGCCAGCCGACCATCACCTGCGCCGACAAGGTGCGCGGTTACCTGCAGGGCACCCTCAGCTTCCGCCCGGACATCGACCTGAACAGCTATTACATCCTGACCCTCAACAACGATGCCACGATCGGGGTTATCGACCCGATCAAGGGGGTGGCTGGCTATTCGCAGCTGTATGCCATGATTGCCCTGGCACGCCCGGGAGAGGACTGGGTATACAGCCGCGACGAAAAGACCCTCTTCGTGACGATGCCCAAGGCCGGCCAGGTAGCGGTGATCGACACGGAAAGCTTCAAGGTGACCAAGAACATCGCCGCCGGCGAGGTTCCCTTCAGGATCGCGCTCCAGCCGGACGGCAGATATCTCTGGATCGGCAACAATGCCGAGGGGGGCTCAAGCGGCGTCACGGTGCTGGACGCGCTCAGCGGCAAGCCGGCGGCCTGGCTGCCGACCGGGGCCGGCCATCACGAACTGGCCTTCAGCGACGACAGCAGCCACGCCTTTGTCAGCAACCGCGACAGCGGAACCGTGTCGGTGATCGATATACAGCGGCTGGAGAAGATCAAGGACATCAAAACCGGCGACAAACCGCTCAGCATCGCGTATTCGCGCCTTAGCAAGACACTCTACGTTGCCCATGAAGGGGATGGCAGCGTTGCGGTGATCGACGGTTCCAAACTGGAAATCAGCGGGCGCATGGCGCTGGAACCTGGCCTCAAGGCGCTTCGATTCGCACCGGGAGACCGCTGGGGCTTCGTGATAAATTCCAGGACCCGCCAGCTCTCGGTTTTCGACGCATCCGGCAACGGCATCGCCTACGAAGGCGAAGTCGGCAACGAGCCGGAGCAGATCACCTTCACCGGAGAGTTCGCCTACATCCGTTCCAAAAAAACCGCCGAAGTCACCATGATTGCGCTGTCCAACCTGGGCAAGGGGGACAAGATGACCCCGCTGAGGATTTCGGGTGGCGGCATCGCGCCGAGCGAATCCACGATCCGCCCTTCCCTGGCGGACAACATCGTGGCAACCCCCGAGGGGAACGCGGTGCTGATCGCCAGCCCGGCGGACGCGACCATCGTCTACTACATGGAAGGAATGGGGGTTCCGGCCGGGAATTTCCGCACCTACGGCAGGGTTCCGCGGGCGGTCAGCATAGTCAATCGCCAGTTACGCGAGACAACTCCGGGGGTTTACTCCGCCAAGGTCAGGATTCCGGCCGGTGGACGATACGACCTGGCTTTCCTGCTGGATTCTCCGCGCCTGGTGCAGTGCTTCGACTTCGAAGCCGCGGCAAATCCGGTCATGGCGAAATTGAAGAACAGCCGGCCGGTTGATATCGAGTTTATCGACAAGGAGCTCCGGTTAACCGCCGGCAGTCCGTACAAGCTGCGTTTCCGGCTGAAAGACTCGTCCAGCGGCCAGCCGGTGACCGGCATCAAGGACCTCTCCGGCCTGGCCAGCCTGTCGCCGACCGGGTCCTGGAGACAGAACCACGCGGCCACCCCGCTGGATGACGGGAGCTACCAGATCGAGTTCAATGCGCCCAGAGCCGGAAGATACACTTTCTATTTCACGATCCCGTCACTGCAGCTGAAGGTCAACCAGCTTCGTCCGCTGGACCTGCACGTGCGCTGAATGGATCGGATCAACCCTCTGCTACCGGAGAACGTATGAAACGGAAAATACTTTCCATATACCTGCTGCTGCAGGTCATTCTGACCATGGCGACGCTCGGCGCTGCCGAGGCCGAAGTGCAGCTGACACTGGTTCCTGACGGCGGCAATGTTTTCACGCTCCGGGGAAGCGGACTCAAAAACCTGGCCGCGCTCGATTTAGAATTCTCCTACGACGCGGCCGCCATGAGGAATCCGCAGGCGGTCCGGGGGGAACTGATCCCGTCCGATGCGATCTTCGACTTCAACCCTTCCCTGCCGGGAGAGATTCGCCTGTTCAGCCGGATCGCCAAAAGGGCAATCAACGGCAGCGGCACGATCGCCAGGCTCATATTCGAAGGGGTGGAAAATGCCGAAGGACGCATCCTGAACATGAGCGCCAACCTGGTTTCGGTGACGGCAACACCGGTGACCGCCACGGTGCGGATCATGAGCAGACCCCAGCAGCCACCTGCTCCGCAGCCTGAAACGGCCCCGGCAGCCACCACCGAAACCGTTGCAGTGGCCGTCGATCAAGATGCCCAACCGGTCGCGAGCGCTTCCCAAACGCGCACGACAGCCGCATCGGTTTCAAACATGCCGGGGACAGTGATAATGCCGCCGGGCCAGTCTGAAAACGAAAGCGGCGCGCCCCCGGCAGCGACCGCCGCCACGGAAGCGCCGCCCCCCGTGCAACAGCCGGCAGCTGCGCCGCCCCGGCAGCGCGAAGTGCCGGAAGCGGCAAAGCCGGAGCCAGCGGTTGCGCTGAAAAGCGTGAGCTACCCGGGCATGTTGGAGCGCATCCGGGAATATGACGGCCCGAGAACACCACAGGCGTTGGCAGCGCTGCTCACCCCGGCTTCCGGGCAAATAGTCCGGCAGGAACCCGGGGCGGCTGTCTCGGACGGTGAAAATGTCGTCAGGCTGCGGGTAGAGCTGCCGCTGACGCTGAAAGAGACCCCCAGCTTCTCGTTGCGCAGGGCCAGCATGATTACCCTGCAGCACGCCGAAGACGGAAGCTGGCTGATCGAGGCCAGACCGGCCAGGGACAGTGTCGATGCC
>JAURXC010000336.1 GCA_030654645.1 Deltaproteobacteria bacterium
GCCAATGGGTGGGAACTGTCGCTGAAACGCTCCAGGTCGCGCTTGAAATTCTCGCATTCGCTGCATTTTTCCAGGATACGCCGACGTTTTGAGGTGAGCAGATCCTCGTCACCCTCATGGATGTTGGGGCAATCCCCCATCTTGATAACGTCCCTGTCCCAACAGCACTCCCAATCCACGCCGAACCTCGCCAGATGTAGTAGTCTTGAATTATAACAGTCAAATAGCCATATGCAACCGGACCATTTACGCACCCGCCCTTCGGCTCCGCTCAGGGAACGGGGAGACCGGTGGCTGAGCGGAGCTGAAGCCAGCGGAGTCGAAGAGCTATTTCACATTCCAGGTAGTCCCCTGCGCGGAATCCAGCAGCTGAATCCCCTTGTCCAGCAGCAGATCTCGAATTTCGTCGCCACGCTTGAAATTTTTAGCGGCGCGCGCTTCGGCGCGTTCAACGATCAGGCGCTCGATGTCATCCGGAGTGATGTCGATCTGGCCGGCTTTGGCGCTTTTAATTCCTTCAAGCCATAGCGACGGTTTTGTTGAGAACAACCCCAACACCGCGCCGGCTTCATCAAACAGGTGCCGGACACGGGCGATCAGTGAAATAGCCACCGCCGAAGGTTCTTTCGTTTCGGCCAGAAACCGGTTGCTGGCCCGCACCGTCTCAAACAGCACTCCCAAGGCCTGGGCGGTGTTGAAATCATCGTCCATCGCCTCGACGAAACGGGGGGTAAACTGTTCCACCTTTTCCTGCAGTTCCAGTCCGATCGGGGAGAGGCTTTCCACGGCAGGGAGTTCGGACGAGGTCGGGAGTCTGTTCAAAGCTTCGTCGATTACCGCCAGACAGGAGTAAATCCGCTCCAGGCCGGTTCGTGCTTCATCCAGGTTCTGGTCGGAAAAATCGATCGGAGAACGGTAATGGGCCGACAGGATGAAGAAGCGCAAAGTTTCCGGATCGAATTTGTCCAACACCTCGCGGATCGTGAAAAAATTGCCCAGCGACTTGCTCATCTTCTCCGAGTTGATATTGACGAAACCGTTGTGCAGCCAGTAGCGCACAAAGCGGCAGCCGTTGGCCGCTTCCGACTGGGCGATTTCATTTTCATGGTGCGGGAAGATCAGGTCCTTGCCGCCGCCATGGAAATCAAAGGTCTTTCCCAGAAACTCCATGCTCATGGCGGAACACTCGATATGCCAGCCGGGGCGTCCCTCTCCCCAGGGGGACTCCCACCAGGGCTCGCCCGGTTTGGATCCCTTCCAGAGCGCGAAATCCATCGGGTTGCGCTTCTTGTCGCCCACCTCGACCCTGGCGCCGGCCTGCATCTCTTCCAGGTTGCGCCCGGATAGTTTGAGATATTCGGGGAAGGTTTCAACGGCAAAGTAAACGTCGCCATCGGAGGCATAGGCGTGCCCCTTGGCTACAAGCGCTTCAATAATCGCGATTATGCCGCCGATATGGTCGGTGGCCTTCGGTTCCACGGTCGGTTTTGCCAAACCCAGTCGCGCCATGTCCTCGTCAAAAGCCCGGATGTAGCGATCGGCAATGGTGCGGTAATCACACCCCTCCTGGTTGGCACGGTTGATGATCTTGTCGTCGATGTCGGTATAGTTGCGGACATAGGTCACATCGTAGCCGGCATATTTCAGGTAGCGGAAGATGATGTCAAAAACCACGTTGGCGCGGGCGTGACCTATGTGGCAATAATCGTAGACCGTTACCCCGCAGACGTACATGCCGGCCTTGCCGGGCAACAGCGGGACAAAGATCTCCTTTTCACCGGAGAGGGTATTGTAGACACGTAATGGCATGAATCAGGCTCCCATCATAAAATTGATGCATTATGCCTGCTTGCGCCCGGTATGGCAAGTGGGGAAATGATGGAAGAAGCTGGTGATAACCTATTAAAAACGGCCGGTCAGGGCCAGGCCGCCACCGCCGTCCAGCGCGGTCGGAACAACCGCGTAGGAACGGAAGCTGTCATGCCGGCCGACAGCCACCCGCCCGGCCAGCTCGCCGATAGCCGCCGCCAGCAGCACATCGCTGGCCCAGTGTTTGTTCTGATGCATGCGTGAAATACCGACAAAGGCCGCGGCGCAGTAGGATGCAGCCGCAACCGGCAGGCTTTCGGAGGTATGGGCGATGACCGAGGCAACGGCAAAGGAGCTGGCGGTATGCATCGAGGGAAAGCTGTCATAGTTTGATCTGAAACCGAAAGGGCGGAAATCCCCCTTGCCGTTGGTGGCCAGCGGCCGGCCGCGACCGGTGGCCTCCTTTAAAATCAGCGTAGCTCCGTCAGCCAGGATCAACGCCTCGCCCAGTATCTCCCCGGCCTCCTTCAGGCGCGGAGAATCAGACAGAATGCCGCCGCCATAGAGCAATGCGGCCGCACCCAGATGCAGGTAGGGATCACCGATAATGGCGCCGGCATCGGCGGCCCGGTCGCTTCCGTCGGAGCGGTTGCGCTGCATCATATCCCTGATTTCACCGTCAAAGGCATAGGTCGCCCCCACCGCTCCGGCCACGCCAAGAGTCAGCAGCAAATTACCGTTATCAGGCTGAAAGGGGGTCGTGACAAAATCTTTTGATTCATCCAGCAGTCGCGCCCCGGTTTTGGCAGCCTCATCCACGATCGAAAACCGCGCTGCTTCCCCGGCAAAGGCCTCAACAGAACAAACTACCGACATCCAGCAGGCCAGCAGTAAAAATAACCGACGCATTTTCATGATTGATCCCGCTTTCGTTGAATAAAAAAAATCAGGCACCAGACAAACCCGGCGCCGATCAGGTCAGCCAGCAGGTCGCCCCACTCCGCACTGCGGGTTGTTGTAAAGATCGCCTGGAAAAGTTCGATCAGCCCCCCCAGGAGAATGCCGTACAAAAAGGCTGTCTGTACTGCCCATCGGTAAGGCTTGAGGGCAAGAAAGGCAACAAAAGTTACGGCGGCAATCGCGGCGGCATGATTCAGCTTGTCCCAGTCCAGGCCGACCGCGGGAACCGTATCAGCCGGTATCAGTGACAGCCAGAGCACCAAAACAGTAAGGCCGGCACACAGGGCCGGCCAGACGATGGAAGAGTTCAATAATTCAGGTTTCAAAACATTTGACCGGGGCGGCTTGTTTACTTGCCCAGAAGCGGGCTCAAGATCTGGTAGGTCAGGTAGGCCGCCAGCGCCGAGGCCGGAATGGTAAGAACCCAGGCGATCAGAATGCGTTTGGCCACATTCCAGTTGACCGCATTGAGCCGTTTGGAAAGACCCACACCCAGGATGGTGGAGGTAATCACATGGGTGGTGCTGGTCGGCATGCCGAAGGCCGAGGCCCCCAGGATGACGCCGGCCGATGCGGTCTCGACGCAAAAACCGTGTACCGGCTGAAGCTTGACAAAATCGCTGCCGACAGTCTTGATGATGCGCCAGCCACCGGCTGCCGTTCCAAATGCCATGGCGGTGGCGCAGGCCACCATCACTTCCCAGGGCACGGCAAAGGTTTTCAATGTGCCGTAACTGACCAACGCCAGCGTGATGACGCCCATCGACTTCTGCGCATCCGCGGTGCCATGGGAAAAGGCCATCAGGGCCGCCGATACAACCTGCAAACGTCGAAAATTTTTGTTGAGTCCGCTGGGTGCCTTGTTACGGAAGACCCAGTAAATCAGCACCATGAATACGAAACCTATGGCCGTTCCCAGAACCGGTGAGAGGACCAATGCCAAGACTATCTTATTGAGTCCGGCCCATTTGATGGCGTTGAGACCGGCATGGGCGAAGACCGCCCCGATTATGCCGCCGATGATGGCGTGGGAGGAAGAAGAGGGCAGGCCGTAGTACCAGGTGATCAGGTCCCAGACAATTGCGCCGATAATCCCGGCCAGCACCACCATCTGGGTTATGTTGGCGCCATCCACGATGCCCTTGCCGATCGTGGCGGCCACCTTGGTCGAGATCATCGCTCCGGCAAAGTTGAGCGTGGCAGCCATGACGATGGCGGCCCTGACCGAGAGCGCCCGGGTCGAAACACAGGTTGCAATGGCATTGGCGGTATCGTGAAATCCGTTGATGTAATCGAAAACCAGCGCCGCCAGGATCACCAGGCAGAGCATGATAAAAGCCGCATCAAGCATTTTTTACCACCACGCTCTCTAGAATATTGGCCGCGTCCTCGCACTTGTCGGTGGCCCTTTCAAGCGTCTCGTAGATCTCCTTCCATTTGATCAGCTGGATCGGATCCTTCTCCTCGTCAAAGAGGCGGCTGATCGCTTCACGCGAGACGCGATCGGCTTCATTCTCCAACGCATTGATCTCGACGCAGGCCGCGAAGATCTGTTCGTTGGTTTTCTTGCCCAGCATCGCAACCGCCTTGTCAACCGCATAACAGCACTGCAGAATTATGAAGCCGAGTGATTTGGCTTCGGGGGGAATGCTGTCAACATTGTACATGATCACCCGCTGAGATGAAGCGTCGATCAGATCAAGAATATCATCCAGCTTGGAGGCCAGGGCATAGATGTCCTCGCGATCCAGCGGGGTTACAAAGGTCTTGTTCAGCATCTGGATGATGTCGTGGGTAATCGAGTCCCCCTTGTGCTCCACATCCTTGATCTTGCGCTGGCTTTCATTCGGATTGTCGAAATTGTCGAGCATGTCCTTGAGCAGCTTGGCGCCGTCGATGATATTCTCGGTCATATCCTTGAACAGTTTGAAGAATTTTTCTTCCTTGGGAATCAATCCGAACATTGTACATGCCTCCAGATGGCTTTTTTATCGGTGAAATGAAAACCTGTCATTAATAGCATAATTTTTTGTGGCTGCCCACATTAAATGTAACCCGTTCGTAACAAGCCGGAATCCGTGCAGCTCTGCACGGTTGCCTTTACATTAATCTTGCGGTATTCTTCCCGCTCCCAACCAGAAAGGAATCATTCATGAATCTTCTTCACGCCCTGATTCTCGGCGCCCTGCAGGGCTTCACAGAGGTGCTTCCGATCAGCAGCTCCGCCCACCTGATATTGGTGCCGTGGCTGATGCAATGGCCCGAATCGGGGCTTACCTTCGATGTTGCCCTGCACTTGGGAACCTTCATTGCGCTGACGGTTTATTTCCGCCGTGACATCATCGAGATGATCTTCAACACCTTCGACGCAATCTCCAGCCGTTCGCTGGATACGCCGGCCAAACGGCTCCCCTTTCTGATCGTGGCGGCCACGGTCCCGGCCGCGGTGGTCGGCAAACTCTTCGAAGATCAGGTCGAAGCTGTTTTCCGTTCCAACCAGTTGCTGATCGTATCGTTCATGATCGTATTCGGACTCCTGCTGGGCCTGGTCGATATGCTTGGCCGCAAACGACGCGTTCTGGAAGAGATCAACACCGGCAATGCGCTGTTGATCGGCCTGATGCAATGCCTGGCGCTGATTCCGGGAGTGTCCCGTTCGGGCATTACGATCACGGCCGGTCTGATGCTGGGCTTCAGCCGGGAAACCGCCGCACGCTTCTCCTTCCTGATATCATTGCCAATCGTGGCCGGCGCGGCTCTGCTTAAAACAGTCGAGATCTACAAACACGGCATACCCTCCGGCGAAGGCGCTCCGATGCTGATCGGCATTGCCGCCTCCGCGGTCACCGGCTATATCAGCGTCGCTTTCCTGCTCCGTTTCGTGCAGAAGCAGAGCCTGGCTCCATTCGTCTGGTACCGCGTGATTGTCGGCGGCGGGCTGATTATCGCCATATTGTCGGGATTCAAGCCTTAAAACCTCGCCCTTGCCAACAAAGGGAAATAAGGGGGAATTTGATGAGCGGTGGAATCAAGGAATGGCCGGCTGACGAACGCCCACGTGAAAAAATGCAGAAGAGCGGCGCCGCTACGCTTTCGGATGCGGAGCTGGTGGCGCTGATCATCAGAAGTGGCGATCCGAGCACCAAGCAGAGTGCCATCGACCTGGGGCGCGAACTTATCAAACATTTCGGCGGCAACCTGCGCGAACTGGGCAGCGCCGACATCGGCGAGATCTGCGCCATCAAGGGCATGGGTCTGGCCAAGGCAACCAGTGTCAAGGCCGCCTTCTCGCTGGCAACGCGTTTTCAGGCCAGAAAACTGGAACGCTTCGATCGTTTTACCTCCCCCCGGCAGGTTTTTGACTACTTCCACCACGAATTTCGCGACAGCCGCAAGGAATATTTCCTGACCCTGCTTCTGGATGGCAAGAACCGTATCATCCGCAGGGTGCAGGTCTCCGAGGGTAGCCTCAACCAGAGCATCGTACATCCACGGGAGGTATTCATCCCGGCGGTCAAGGAATCCGCGGCTGCCGTGATCCTGGTTCACAACCATCCCACCGGCGATCCGGCTCCCAGCAGCGAGGACATCGCCATCACCCGTCGCCTGAAGGAAGCGGGAGAGATCATCGGCATCAAGGTGCTTGACCATATCATCATCGGGGACGGGGAATACCTGAGTTTCGTCGAGCGCGGCTTACTCTAGCCAATTACGGCACCTTGCCGGCCTGCGATCGTCAACACAATCCAACTTGACACCTCCCCATATGCTGATAAACATTTATAAAACCCACTGATTGTACTGAATAAATTATGATTTACCGACTGCCGGAGAATTAGTGAAGCATATGGACACCGAACGGAACAGCTCGCACTGGTGGCAATCTCCCTGGATAGTCGCGGGAATTACACTGCTGCTCGGCATCATGATCAGCGCCAAAATCTCCCTGATTGACGCTGAACAGCGTCAGTTCGCCGACCGCAGTCGTGCCGTCAGCGAACTGGCCACGGTGCGCGCCCGACTGGAAGCGGTTGTCAACTCGGTCTTCAGCGCCACCTCCGGACTGGTCAACGTGATCAATCATCAGGGGGGCATCTCTCCCGATCTGTTCAACTCCCTGGCTGCTCAGGCCATCAAGGCCCACCCGCACATCCGCAATATCGCAATCGCTCCCGGCAACACCATCACCATGGTCTACCCACTGGCCGGTAATGAACAGGTACTTGGCCTTAGCTACGAGACCATTCCCGAGCAATACAAAACGATTCAGCAGGCGATGCGGAGCGGAAATCCGGTACTTGGAGGGCCTGTCCGACTGGTGCAGGGCGGAGAAGGATTTATCCTGCGCGCGCCGGTCTATACCCACCGCAAAGCAGCCGCGAATGGCGCGCCGAGTTACTGGGGGGTTGCCTCGATCGTCGCCGGTATCGATTCGATACTCGATGCCAGCGGTATCCGTTCGGCTAGCGACCTGGAGATCGTGTTACGCCGCAACGATGAGACCGGCGGGCCGGGAGCCCTGATCTGGGGCAACCAAGAGCTGTTCGAGCGGCAACCGGTCAGCATGCTGATCACAATCCCCGGCGGCGAATGGCGGCTGGCCGCAGTCCGCAAAGGGGGCTGGCCGCCGGTTAAGGCATGGGGTTCGCCAATTTTCTACGCCGGACTGCTCAACAGCCTGCTTCTGGCGGGTTTTGCCTGGACGCTTGCATCGCGGCACCGCCGCATGAGAAGCGAGAACCGGCAACTGCTGCTGGAGATACGGGAACGCGTCCGGGCCGAGGAACAGCTGAGGCTTTCACAGCAGAAGTATTTGAATATTTTTCACCTGGTGCCGGACATGATCGGAATTACCCGGCTTTCAGACGGCAAGCTGATCGAGGTCAACGCCGGCTTCGAAGCCTGGACCGGCTGGAAATCCGCAGAAGTGATCGGCCGCTCCACCCTTGAACTTGGATTGTGGGATGGGGAAACCCGCGCCAGGGCCATTGCAATCGTCAGGGAAAACGGCCGGCTGGAAAATTTCGAATTTGTGCTGGTCACCAGGTCGGGAGAAAAACGCAATGCGGTGATGTACCTGACACCGATCGAGGTTGATGGCGAAGAGTGCCTCTACTTCATGGCCCATGACATCAGCGAGCTGAAACAGGCCCAGATCAATATCGAAAACGAACGCAGCCGGTTGCGGATCCTGCTCCAGACCATCCCGGCCCTGGTCTGGATGAAAGATACAGCCGGTATATACCAGGTCTGCAACTCCCGCTTCGAACGTTTCTTCGGCGCGAAGGAATCGGAAATCATCGGGAAGACGGACTACGACTTCGTGGATAGCGAACTGGCCGACTTTTTCCGGGCAAACGACCGCAAAGCGATTGCTGCGGGGAGCCCCTCCATCAACGAAGAGTGGATCACCTATGCCGATGACGGCCATCGCGAACTGCTGGAGACAATCAAAACCCCGGTTCATGACGCCGAAGGGCGGCTGATCGGAGTTCTGGGGATCGCCCGCGACATCACCGAACAGCGCCAGGCCGAGGACGAACTGAAAAACGAGCGGCTCCGCTTCAAGAACCTGGTCGATTCGGTGGACGGCATCGTCTGGGAAGCTGACGCCGGGACCTTTACCTTCACCTATGTCAGCCGCCAGGCCGAACGGCTGCTGGGCTACCCGGCGGAGGAGTGGTGCCGGCCCGGCTTCTGGAAGCAGCACTTGCACCCGGACGACAGGGATTGGGCTTTTGGTTACTGTGCGAAACATGCTTCCAGGCTGGAAGACCATACCTTTGAGTACCGCTTCATCGCCCGGGATGGTCGCACGGTCTGGCTGCAGGACATCGTGACGGTTGTCGGTGAAGAGGGGCAGCCCCGCTGGCTGCGCGGTATCATGGTCGATACCACCGGCAAGAAGCTGGAAGAAGCGGAGAAGCACAAGCTGGAAGCCCAACTGCGCCAGGCCCAAAAGATGGAAGCCATCGGACGCTTGGCCGGTGGAGTGGCCCACGACTTCAACAACAAGCTGGCTGTGATTCTGGGGTATGTTGAAATGGCCCAAAGGGCCGGAATCGCCTCGGAACGTTACCGCACCTACCTCGGACAGGTGATGAAGGCCGCCGGCCAGGCGCGCGACATCACCCGGCAGTTGCTGGCCTTTTCCCGTCAGGAGATGATCACGCCCCGCGTGCTGGATCTGAACGATGTCGTCCGGGACTCCCAACAGGGATTATGCCGCTTCATCGGCGAAGATATCCGCTTCGAGATCAGGTTGTCGGAAAAACTCTGGCCGATCAACATGGACCCCAGCCAGCTTGACCAGGTGATCATGAACCTGGTGGTCAATGCCCGCGACGCCATGGCCGACGGTGGCCTGCTGACCATAGAAACTGGAAA
>JAURXC010000337.1 GCA_030654645.1 Deltaproteobacteria bacterium
GATATGACCTTAATTAATGGATCAGCCAGTATGTCATTTGGGACAATAACGATGCAGAATATTGCCGTTCAGTAACGAGACGTTTTGAAAATAGTTCTGTCTGTGAAATACTTCTGATCAATACCAATCAGGGCTGTAAGCTCCTTTCCGCAGCCACGGCGGTTCGGCAGTTCAATAACACAGAGAGATGGAGTGTTTATTGGTGCTTTTTACAGGTTCCCGTCAACCATTCCGCAGATGATCCAGCGCTGTTGCGAGCCTTTGCCGCTGCGGGGTGTCTCCGTGGGCGCTGGACAGGACGAAATCGCCGGTGCAGAGCACTTTTTTCAGTCGCGGTTTGGCGGGGAGGGTGTCGATGGAGAGGTAGCGGTCCAGGGTCTGGGTCCGCTCCCAGCCGTCCAGGTTGACGTAAACCGCCCATTGTCCGCTGAGGCGCGCCAGGTCGGCCTTGGCGGTGCCGGTGGCTTCGCTCCAGAGTTCCAGCGCCAGCTTCATTGCATCCACGATCAGCCTACGCTGATCCTGTTCGGGAAGTTCCGGGGTCAGCTCCCGGCTCATCCTTTCCAGTGAGCGATCCACCAGGCGCAGATCTTCGATGAAACCGGGATGTCGCTCCAGCACCAGCGGAGTCAGCCCGTTGAGGGTCTCTTCCATCTGCTGCAGCCGGCGACGGTTCTGCAGAAGATCCTCGATCCAGAGCAGCGACGGCGTGACCACCTGCGATTCTCCCAGCATCAGTACCAGCAGACGCTCATCTTCCAGTTCCAGTGCGGCAGGTATCACTCGTCCCGACCAGCGGCGTCCGTCGCTGGTGATCATCTCCAGGATTTCACCGGCGCCGGCCAGATCTGCTCCGCTTTTATCGAGGACGTTCAGCCATTTTTGTGGAACCTCGGTCGATGCCCCAAACAGGCGCTCGAACGGTTGGCCGAGTAATTCATCGACTCCATAACAGAAACTCTCCTCGAAGACCCGGTTGCAGAAGGCTATTTCGCTGCTTTCGTTGATGGCTATGATCGGCTCCTGAACGGTGTTGAGCATCCCGGTCAGACGGCACTGGGTCAGGCGCAGTTCAGCCTCGGTCTGGGCGCGCAGCTCCATTTCCCGGCAGAGCCGGCTATTCTCCAGTGCTGTTTCGTGCGCCTCGCGCACCTTGAGCTGGGCTCGTACACGGGCCAGCAGCTCTTCGCGGGCAAAGGGCTTGCCCAGGTAATCGTTGGCCCCGCATTCCAGTCCCTCGGTCAGGTCCGCGATCCTGTTTTTCGCCGTGAGCATGATCACCGGCAGTTCGGCTGAATTGTAGCGTTTTCGCAGCTTGCGGCAGAGCTCGAAACCGGTCATCCCCGGCATCATCATATCCAGCAGTATCAGGTGGAAAATTTCGCCGCTCTCGATCAGCGCCAGCGCTTCTCTGCCATTGGCGGCTGTTATTACCTCCATCCCTTCCAGTCTCAGCTGGTTTTTCACTACCTGGAGGTTGACCGGGTCGTCGTCCACGGCCAGGATGCGCGGCGCATTCGCCGAAGGGGGCGTTAGCGCCGCCGGTGCGGCGGAAAACGTGGGGACGGTCACGGGAACCGGCAGCTCGTCATGGCCTCTATCGTCGATAGCGGCAGGTTCGGTATCCGGAGCGGTGAGCGGCAGCGTGAAGCGGAACAGCGAGCCGGAGCCGGGAAGAGCCTCGGCCCACAACCTGCCGCCGTGCAGTTCGATCAGTTGACGGCTGATGCCCAGTCCCAGCCCGACACCGCCGTGTATGCGGGCCGCTGAGCTGTCAACCTGCTCGAAGGCGTTGAAAATGCTCTCCAACTTGTCCGGCGGGATGCCGATGCCGGTGTCACGTACCGAGATCTCGATTTCCGAATTGCCGGCAGTGGCTGAAATCGTCACCTCGCCCTGGTCGGTGAACTTGATGGCATTGCCGACCAGGTTGAACAGAACCTGCTGCAGGCGGTCTTCGTCGCCGTCCACCAGCGGCACTCTTCGTGAAACGGCATTGATCAGTGTCAGGCGCCGGCCATGGACCAGCGGTTCCGAGACCGTCAGCACGGTGGCGGCCAGCGCGCGCAGATCCACGTTTTTGCGGTGCAGTTGGATGTCCCGGTTCTTGAGCCGGGAGAGGTCGAGGATGTCGTTGACCAGGTTGTTCAGGCGTCGGCCGCTTCCCGAGATCATCTCCAGGCTGGCCCGTGCCTGTTCGCTGAGCTGCCCGGCGGCGCCGGCGCTCAGGGATTCGGCCAGTCCGATGATGCCGTTCAGCGGGGTTCGCAGCTCGTGCGAGGTGTTGGCCAGGAATTCGTCCTTGAGACGGTCCATTCTGGAGAGAGCCAGGATATGCTCCTCCCGTTCGCCCGAAAGCTGTTCGACCGTGGAGAATGCCTGGGAAAAGCGTATGGACAGGGCGCAGGCCTGAAACAGGATGAAAGCGAACATGCCGGTGCGGAACATGTAAACCGAGCTGATCAGCTGCAGATCGTGGAGCATGTCGTTGGTGCCGGCCAGTCCCAACGCCAGAAAGCCCAGCAGAATGAAGGAGGCCCCCTCCCGCTTTCTCCGCATGGCCATGAACAGCATCACCAGGCTGTACAGGATCAGGACGATGGAAAAAATATAATAGGCGGGGATCACGGAAGTGAAAGCCATGGCCGGGGCGGCAATTCCCAGCGCTGCGAAGATCGCTGCCAGTGCCCAGGTTATCTGCTGCAGGCCGGGAGAAAACTCTCCTGGATAGAGTGAGCGCAGAAAACTGTAAATGACCGGCACGGAGAGCACAAAACAGATCAGGTCTACCCTGATCAGAAACTGGACCGGAATCTTTGCGAAGTAAAGGGATGCAACCCAGCCGTTCGAATTGGAAGTCAGGAAGTATCCCATCCACAACAGGCAGTATATGCCGAAGTAGAGCGGCGCGCTGTTCTTCCTGCGGAAGCAGAACAACGCGATATGGTAGATCCCCATCACCGCAAGACTGCCGATGCAGAACATCGCCACTCCCCACTGCCTGATCTGCGCCGCCGCCAGCTGTTCCGCCGTCCCCAGTTTTATCGGGGAGACGATGCCTCCTTCACGGTAATGGTGATTGGAGATCTGCAGCACAAGTTCGAGCGGTTGGTCGCCAATGGTCAGCCTTGGTTGCCGGACTGACTGGCTGGGGACCTCTGCCGATACATCCTTGCCGACCAGGCCGCTTTCCACAATCAGTCTGCCGTTTGACCAGAGTCTGTAGGCCGAGTAGAGGTCATCCAGATGCAGGGCAAGCTCGCGTTTTTCCGGGCCGGGCAAAATCCGTAGCCGGAAGGTGGCAAAACCGTCTCCACCCAGTTTCTGTCCATTGAGCCTGACACCGTTCCATGCCGCAGGCAAAGCCAGAAAAGTCTTGCCGTTCGGAGCATTTGCGCGATGGAAATCATCAGGAACAAGCAGTTGCTTCCAGTAGAATTCCCACTCTCCGTTCAGATCTACGGCGCCGTTTTCCCGGAAATCCCAAGCGCCAAGGTCCAGCACGCCTTGCCTGGCAACCGGTGCTGAATTGCCGGCAGCCGCATCCGCGCCGGATGCGCAACAGGAAAACAGCGCTAACGTCATGGCGAAGTAAACGCAGATGACCGTCCTGATTAACAAGGCTGAAAGCATCTCTGTCCTTGGGGAAGTTGAATAAAAGCGCGCAAATATAGCATGTTTGCTCGCAATGTGTATACGATATTGCTGCAAAGGTAACATGAATTATGGAATTTGAATCGTGGTCGGATCGGATGAAATTGGGATATTACCGGAGAAAATCGTTCAGGCTGTTTTCGGGTCTCTAATTCCAGTTGTTCGATAGAGTTGACCATCTGAACTGTGTCGTGGCCAGTTGGCTCAGATCCTGGGCCAGCTGATTCCTGCCCTGTGTGATTACCTTGGGCTCGGTGTATGCTGCTTCAGGTTGGACGTATTTGGATTTGGCGGCGGTTTTATCGGCGGTTTCCACGATGCCGAGATATTGATTGACCGTGGTCAGGTCCAGTCCCATCTTGATCGAGATCATCCTGACGGTGTAGCCCTGCAGTTTCAATGAGCGGGCCAACGCAGCGCCGGAAAGTTCGACACTGTATGACTTTTTTGCGGAGAGTTCGTCCGTTTTGCTGCTTTGTTTCGATTTAGCGACCCGGTTCGGAGACGACTCGCCAACTGCATATGAATTATATGGTGTAACTTGTGAGATCAACACAAGGAATCACCGCCTTCCTTGACATCTTTACATTAAACCACAGCAATATTATCCATGGATTGCCTCGATTGTGCAACAAAAATTCCGCTCAAGTAATAACAGTATCTTATGGGTTTTAACGATAATTAACGAGATACATCTTTGCATTTTATCCGGTTTTAGTGTGAGTATTGCAATATTGTAACATTCAAACGTTACTGCCCGATGCTGGGCGCCACGGGGGCAACATGAATTTAAACAGCAAATGGGTACGACTATTATTCATATCCGCCAGCCTGCTAGTCTGCAGCAACGCTTGGGCGGAAAAACTTATGACAGCATCCGTGCCGGGAAATTCCGGTTCCGCCGCTCTGGCGGTTATCGGCGGTAAACCGGTCAGCATTGAAAATTTCAGGTCCGAGATGGAGCGTCAGCGCGGTGTATTCGATGCGGAACGCAAGCAAGAGCTGTTGAACAGCATCGTGCGGAGCGAATTGCTCTTTGCTGCCGCCAGATCGGCGGGTTACGAAAACGACCCTGAAGTGATCGCGGCCGTCAAGCAGGCCATGGTCGCCAAATACCTGCGCGACAACCTGGAACCGAAACTGGCTGGGGTGAAGGCCTCGGACCAGGAGGCTGAAGCTTACTACCAGTCCCACCAGGCCGAGTTTGGAACGCCCGCCATGATACACGCCGCAATGATCAAGATTGCCGTTTCTCCGAAAACATCCGCCCAGAAGAAGTCAGAATTGCTCAAACGGGCCGAGAGCGCCCGGGCGGAGGCGCTGGCGCTTGAGAAGGGGGTTCCGGCTTTCGGCAAAGTTGCGGTCAGCTACTCCGAGGATCAGGACAGCCGCTACCGTGGCGGTGATATCGGCTGGCTTCAGTCCGGTAAAGCAGACGGCAGGATCGATAAAAAGGTCTCAGATGCCATTTTTGCGCTCAAGACTTCCGGGCAGGTCTCTCAGGTCATCACAGCGCCGGACGGTTACTACATCGTCAAGCTGATCGAGACCAAAGCGGCCACGGTCAAAGCCTTTGCCCAGGTCAAAGACGGCGTCAAATACCAGGTTGTGCAGGAAAAGAGGCGGAAGATCGAAAGCGATCTGATTGAACAGCTGAAAAGTCAGATTCCGGTCACAGTCAACAGCGCGCTGTTGCAGACAGTCAGCCCGTCAGATGAAGTGAAGCAGGCCGGACCGCCGCCGCTGCCGAAACGGTAGAAAAATCTAACCCCCCTCAATCCCCCCTTGTGACTCGGACTACGTCCGTCCCCGTTGGGGCGCCTACGCGGTCCAATTTCTTTGAAATTGTCAGGGGGGAGGCTGTTAAGTCTCCCCCCTGATAAGGGGAGATTTAGAGGGGTTGGTTTTAAGTTTTGAAATACGAACTTCAACACAATATGCCCGATGTTCTTTTTTATATCAGTACCGGAGGTAATCATGAATACAAGAAAGCTGCTGGTCCCCGTTCTATGTATCGTGCTGTTTCTGGCCCTGCAGATGACCGCCTGGGGAGCCGCCGTGCCCACAGCGACCCAGACTTTCAGCCTGAACCCAGGCTGGAATGCCGTCTACCTGGAAGTCCAACCATTATCCAGCTCTCCGGCCGTGGTATTTAAAGATCTGCCGGTCGGGTCCCGCGTGTGGGCCTGGCAAGGCAAACAGGGTTCGGTGCAGTTTATCCAGGATCCCGGCGAAGCACCGGTCAACAATCCCAGATGGCTGGCTATTTTTACTTCCGCCGCCGAATCCAGTCTCAACAACCTGTATGCGATAAGCGCCAACAACGCCTATCTGGTGCATGTGAAGGGTAGCTCGCAGGTAAACATAAATATAGAAGGGCGTCCCACCATCCGCCACAAGGAGTGGATTCCCGATTCCTTCAACCTGACCGGCTTTGGTTTTGCATCTACGCCACCCACATTTGCCACCTTCTTCGCACTGTCCAACTCCCACAAAAACCAGGCCGTCTACAGGTTGAACAACACATCCGGCGCCTGGGAGATCGTCAACAACCCGGCAACGACATCAATGCGCTCCGGCGAGGCTTTCTGGGTCTTCTGCCAGAGCGGTTCCGACTATCAGGGGCCGTTGACCGTCGAGGCTAACGGTTCCGATGGTCTCGATTTCGGGGCCGGAATCACGATCCTGTCGCTCACCCTTAAAAATGCATCCACCATTGACCGGACCGTGGCTGTTTCCCAGCTTGCCGCCACCAGTCCGGTTGCCCTGGACTATCGCAATTACGATGTTGCCACCGGTAAAATCCGCTTGTACCCGCTTTCCGGCATGCCCGCGGTCACGGTCAAGGCCGGCGCTTCCGCGTTTGTAAATCTGGCAGTCAGGAGGAAGGACTTCAGCGGTTCCGCCGCTTCGGTGCTTGAGTTCAGCGATGCCCAGGGGAGCCGGGTGCGGGTGCCGGTCTCGGCTGTCTCGAACCCGGTCAACAGCTATCCCGGACTCTGGACAGGCACGGCCACCCTCTCCAAAGTCAGCCAGCTGACCGAGAACGGAACAACGCCCCCCTTTGCACCCGGAGCGGCCAAGGAAACCCCGGCCAAACTCAACCTGAACCTGATCCTGCACCAGGACAAAAACGGCCAGGCGCGGCTGTTGAAGCAGGCCATTCTGATGTTCAGGGATGCCACCTACAATTCGGTCGGCACCCCCCTGACCAATGGTCGTCCGGTTGTGCTGACCAAAGACAGCCTGATCCCGCTCTATTCCGGTGTAACCCAGCGGGACGGCTCCAAGGTCGGCCGCCGTTTTAGCGCCGTCGGTTTCGATTACTCTCCCAGCGCCGACGCAACCCATGGCACCGACTTCGATGCCACGGCGCTCAAATGCAGCGGCAGCATTTCGACAACGGTCAACTGCAGGATCGTGCTGGAGTCGTCCGCCTCCTTCACCCAGCCGACCAACCCCTTCCTGCACCGCTACCATCCCGACCATGACAACCTGGCGAGTGACTTCACCACCTACAAGCAGGAAGTCAACCGGATCGAGCGCGACATAACGCTCGTTTTTGACAGCACCCCGGTGGAAAATCCGACCATTCCGCCTCCGGGATGGGGAGTGACCGTGCTGGGCGGCACCTATACGGAGTTGATCAGCGATCTTGCCAAGGGAGCAATCAGGGTGGAGGGGAACTTTACCCTGAACCTGGCGGCCGATGTCGATCTTTTGAACGAATGATTTGCGGAATGCGACTTCCGGAGGAGATAGCGATCATGAAATACATACGAAATATGCTGCTCATACTGATTATACTGGCCTTCTGGTCCGAAACGGCACTCTGCTCCCGAATCTGGCCGTGGGCACAGGACCAGCACGGCAATATCCTCGAAAACTCTGCCCATACCAGCCAACAATATGGCGGAACAGCCTGCAATGCCACGCCAACCTGGTATTCTCCCGGTCACTACACGTATGAACCAAGTTGGACTGGATGCGCAACATGTTGGGCTATTGAGACAGGCCTGTGGAGTGACTGGCCTGGATATATGGAGTGGCCAACCAAGGTCTGCGGTGACCGCTATACATTCAAATCATTAAGCGGTGCCATGTCAGGGGATGGCTATCGAGATTCAGTATGGAAACCCGTTTTGTATACCGAGACAGCTGCGATACAGGGCATGTGGGATGGTATATCACCTGGTGCCATATACGACCGGAATGCGCTCGTAATTCAGAGAACGGTAGTTGATTATGCTTCTCCGGTTGACAGCGCGTACAACTGGCTACCTGTCGGCAGCAATCTTCCGGCGTTGACCGCTCCAAACCGTGAAGCCCAGAATCAATTCTATTATGCAGTTTACAATCACGGGTCCTGGGGCTCGCAAACCGTTGTGACTCCTACCGGCGTAGTGGCTGAGATGGGAGGCGTTACCTCGGCCACCCCTTATTCCGATCATTATATCGACTGGCAATATCTCAACGGCAACAAAATGAACATGAGCAACAACCTGACCGCGCCGATCAAACTCCCCAACGCTCGCACCGCTCACACCGCAACCCTGTTGAAGAATGGAAAAATCCTGGTTGTCGGAGGCAGAGATGACGTCAACAGTGTCCTCTACGACCTGTCCAGCGACAGCTGGTCGAATGTGCCCACCGATTTCAACAGTTATTATCACGCAGCCACACTCCTGCCCAACGGCAAGGTGCTGGTTACCGGTGGATCGGCAAACGCCACCAACTCATACCAATCGGCACTTGCTACGGCCAGGCTTTTCGATCCGGCCGCCAACAGCTGGAGCAGTGCGGCGCCAATGACCACCGCCCGCATCAACCATTCCGCGACCATTCTGCCGAACGGCAAGGTGCTGGTGGCCGGAGGTGAAAACGCCGGCTCCAAACTTGGCAGCGTTGAGATATATGATCCTGCAACGGACAGCTGGAGCAATGGAACGAATATGCCCGGTCCACGCTTCGGCGCTGCCGCCATACTGCTGCCGACAAATAACAGGGTGCTGGTTAGCGGCGGACATGACGGAACCAATTATCTCAACAGCGCGCTCCTGTACGATCCGCTAGCCGACAGTTGGAGCACTACCACGAATCCGATGACGGCCGCGCGGTACGGACATTCCATTGCCCTGAGCGGTGAAAATGTGCTGCTGATCGGTGGAACTCTGTCAAATATGGGTACCACCGAACGCTATTACCCTCCCAATAACAGCTTTTACAGCGACGGGCAGGGGACACTGATCGCGGGGCGCTATTTCTCTGCCGCGGTTACACTGCCGGATGGGAAGGTGCTGGTGATCGGGGGAAGCAACGGTACTCCTTTGGACAGTGCCGAGCTGTTCGAAGGCATGACCAACAAGACCGGCCAGTACAACGTGCAACTGCTGCCGACCTTCTCAACCACCGCCCCCAGAACGGCGCCTTTCACCGGCACAAAGTGGGTGGCCAGGACGGACTTGAGCATGACGGCAAACAACCTGGCTGCATCTCGGGAGGACGCGCTCTGGATACCGGTGGGCTGGAGCGGTGGAACCGGTCGGGCGCCGGCCAGCGGCAGTTCCGGGACCGTCAATTTTACGACCATCTACAGCGACAGCGCGATCAATCTGGCCTATCAGAAACATTACCGCACCACCGTCACGATCGACAGCTCGCTGGACGCCTGGATCAGGGACAGCTTCAAGGCCGCCGGCAGCGGCTACAAGGTCCAGAATGCCTCGGGCAACGCCATCGCGCCGATTGTCGCCAACGGAACGGAATACTGGACACCCGCTGCTTCCAGTACGATCCTGATTCCGGAAAAGATCTCCCGGATAGCCAGCAATGGCGTGGAAGAGCTCTGGGTGCTGGACAAAAATGCCCTGGTCCTCCCCGCTTGGGCAACCATTACCTATGACGCTACGCTCCGGCAATATAAAATCCAGCAGGGCAATCAGTTCAAAACTTTCAACTATGCCGTCACCTACAAAAAACTCTCGGTAAGCGTCAGCGGCGTGGCCGACAGCAACCTGCAGAAACTGCAGAGCCTGGAGGGTTTTGTTCCCCGGCCTTCCGCGACCAGCCTGACCTTGGGCCTCGCTGATCTGACCCTGAGCGCTCCCAATGTGATCTATGCCGAGGATGCGGGCATTCCCAATGCAATCAAATACATCCTCAAGGGGTGGAGTGGTACCGGAAGCATCCCGGCCAGTGGAGTCGCCTCGTCCGGCACCAACACCACCATCCCGGCGGCAATCACAGCCAACTCGTCCATTATCTGGAACTACGGCAAGCAGGTCCGGGTCACGGTCACCACCTCCGGCGAGAAGAACCCCCTGCTGGTCAAGGATCTTCCGGGGGATACAACCATCGCTTCCGATCTGATCACCAATATCAGCACCTACTGGGATGATGCC
>JAURXC010000341.1 GCA_030654645.1 Deltaproteobacteria bacterium
AGGAGGTGTATTTCCAAGAAAATTTCATGAGTTTTCCACATGGTTATATGTTTACGGACTCAACTGTGTTGCGTTCAAAGCTGATATCTGCTAGAAGTGCAGGCTCGGTATTTAGTAATATTCAATGATGTTTTATAAATAATGGCATTGGGTAGTGAGGGCGGTTATCTCTTGCGAGCCATTTAATCTATTACTTAACGGAGTAGGCATGAAAGTCGTGATCAGCCTTGGGAGCTCACTACTGGGTAAAGCCTTGCAGGAGCAGTTACAGCAACAGCCTGAAATATCCGAGGTGGTCGTGCTGAATCCCGACCGCGATCTGGAGTTGTTAGATCCGGATTTTCTGATTACCGACGTCTATACCATAAAACAGAGCAGACCGGCCTGTCTGTCCGGATCAAAAACGGTTCTTCTCGATTACGGTCTCAGCGAAGACAGCATCGCCTGCCTGATCATCACCAACAAGATCAACGGAATAATGACGGTTGACGCAGACATGCGCCTGCTTTTAAAGGCGTTTCATGCGATAAACAACGGACAGATCTGGATAGACAATTGCAAAATAAAGGCATTGGTCAACTTCGCCGACAACACCAAGGATTCAATTATTGCAGGATGTTTGAGCAACAAGGAACGGGAAGTTGTCATGAACATTTCCCAGGGCCTCACAAACAAGGAAATTGCCTCACAACTCTACATCAGTGAACAAACCGTAAAAACTCACATCAACAGCATTTTTAAAAAATTGAACATGACACGTCGGACCCAGCTGGTTCCACTGGGAATAAAACTTAAAGAAGCCCTCATATCCTGATTTAATTCACTATACTGCCCTGCCTACAAATCCGCTTCACTGCACATTTCTTTAATAATACTACTTAAGTTCTAGCCAACCAGCGATTCCTACGCAGGCACCCCTGTCATTCCACGGACAAATTACACCGATATTACAGGTGGTTATGAAACCAATGCGGGATTTTGATTCTATTTAGAGGCCGAAAGCAGGTTCTGATTATCAAACTTACGTTGTAGTTCGTTTTCCGAAAGAATTAGCCTGTTGACCGATTGTTACTCGGTTTCCAACCTGTTACAACTGCACTGCGTCGAAAAAATAATATGCCAACCGCCAGACGGAATTATGAGTATTCGGCGCAGCACCACTCTCCGCATATTGTTTTGTACTTTGTCGTCCAACTAAACTCATCAAAACCAAGGAGGAATGAAAATGAAAATCGTAAATATTTCAAAAAAAGCTCTGCTTTGTATCTCACTGTTAGGCTTAACGGTTCCGTGCATGGCAAACGAGATTCCCCAATCAGGTAAACATGTGCAACGTGTTGAACAGGAAGAAGCAATTGTTGTAAATATCGATCAGAACTATGTCACCCTTCAATCGGTTGGAGACAAGGACAAAATATCTTCCATTCCATTCAGCAATACAGGTAGATTAAAAGTCGGAGACAAGGTGATCGTAACCGGCAATACTTTTAAGATAAAAGATGATGCCGGGAAAGCTGGCTCAGGCGGAGCTTCATCCGATGAGAAATCACCTGAGAACGGTAAAAAGCTGTAAAAGGCGTGCTGATTCACGGGCAGTTCAATTCCCACGACTCCGTCATTAGAACGGTTGCCTCTGTCGGCATGCATTAAACGACACAAAACAAAATCAATGGAGAGATAAAAAAGATGGGATATTCCGATTTGCTCGGCATATCCCATCTTTTTTTACATTTGACCTCACAACGACCTTCTTAGAAACAAATCATCAAGCCAGATCCTGCACTCCCTGATAAATGATATCGAACAGTTCCTGGATATTTTCCTCGGCAATACAGGAAAAGGCGATACGCAGGTCCGTTTTGGTGGTGGAAATGGCACCGACTCCGTATTTATCAAGCAAATGGATACGCAACTTTTCAGCTTCCACGGTTTTCAATTTCAGGCACATGAAATAACCGGAGTTGAACGGGTAGTAATCCCATGCTTTCTGATATTTGTCGCTGTTGAGCACCTGTTTGGTTTTCAGCGCGCGGCCTTTCATCACCTGGAATTTTTCCTCCTTCTGGGCAAGGAATTGTGGTGAACGAAGCGCCTCGATGACAAAGGTCTGGGAAGGATGCGGACAGTTGGAGATCTTGGCACGGATAATACCCATGGCCTTCTTTTCAAGGGCTGTCATGACCGGAGCATTTTCATAACCGTTGCCATCGGCAAAGGTAATAAAGCCGGTACGGAAACCCCAAACGAACTCTTCCTTGGTAGCGCCATCCAGTTTGATTGCCAGGATGCGCGGATGCAGGTTGGCCAGTTTGCCAAACAGCGACTCTTTCAGGCTGTCCTCGTAGAACAGACCGAAATAGGCGTCATCGGAAATGGCAACAACATTGCAACCCGCTTCGGCCACTTCTTTGATGGCTGCCACAATGGCGTCGCCCTCGGCAACGGTCGGTGTGTAGCCACTCGGGTTATTAGGGAAATTGAGCAGAACGATTGCTTTCCCCTTTTCCTCGGCGGTATTTTTCAGTTCAGCTTTAAAGGCCTCCACATCATAGCCACCGGTGGCGGTAAAAGTAGGATGTTTCTTGACGATAGCTCCGTTGCAGGTGCCGAAGGTCAGGTTGTAGTTACCCCACAGCATATCCGGCAGGATCAGGTGATCGCCTTTATCGACAAACATGTCGCCCACGATGGAGAGACCGTGGGTCAAGGCATTGGTGACAATCGGGTTGCTGAAATGCTTGCCATTCTGGCTGGGATTTTCCCGCAGCATTTTTTCACTCCACAAGGCACGCAGCTCCGGCTTGCCGGCCGGAGGCGCATAGGGGTAAATATCCTTTGGATCAAAGGCGGAAAGTTTGTCCTGAATACACTGCAGAAACATCGGGCCGCCGTTTTCAGTGGCAATGCCGATGGTAGCGTTAAATTTGTGCGCTTTTTCCTTTGCTTCAGCTGACTGGGTCAAAATACCTTTTGGGAAAAAAAGGTTTTTACCAAGGTCGGACAACATCTCCAAAACGTGCGGACTGAGTTGCGTAAGCTGATCGTTGAGTTCCTGTGCTAATGGATTCATCGTACTCCTCCTGTTTATTGTTGCTTCCACAATGGATGCAGGGCTTATTGGTTGCAGATAATATAATGGGAGTAGAACAACACCGGCCCATTTTTGTCAATAGATAAATGCAATGCCTGCCAATAGTATTGGTATACACAGGGGTTCCAGGGGATGTCAGAATTTGATATGAAAACTTTATCTTTAATTCTTGAGATGATATTGTGTAAGAGCTTTACTGTGCATTTAACTTTACTTATTCAAAGGATTATTCATGCAAAGCGTTACCTATGACGTTCTCATTATCGGCGGTGGTCCGGCTGGACTTTCAACCGCTTACCTGTGTCATAAAAACGGTCTGTCCTATCTGGTTCTGGAATCGGGAAAGGCCATATTCCAGGGGATTGCCAACACCTACCCGGAAGGAAAACTGGTATACGCCTCCAAACCCAAGGACGCGCCGGAACCCTTCATGGTCGAGGAACTTCGCCCACCCGACAAACCGGTTACCGTCGAGAGCTACCTGCAGTATGTGCAGCACTTCGTGCAGCATGAGAACCTGAATGTGCAGACCGAGGTGGCCTTCGAGGATATCAAGGACGAACGGGACGGCTTGACCGTAATTACATCCAAGGGCAACTTCAAGGGGAAGAAGGTCGTACTCTCCTTCGGCAGCAACATCCCCCGCGAGCTCTCGGTTTACGGCGATGCCAAGATGGTGGCCAAGAACGTTGATGATCCGGGCAAATACATCGGCATCAAGACTCTGGTGATCGGTGGCGGCAACACCGCCGCCGATGTGATCATCAACATCCTCAAGAGCAAACGTGAGGTCAATGACACACAACCGGTTTACTGGGCTCACAAGGCCGAGATCTTCGATGTCAACAAGGAGACCGCCCAGCGACTGGGCGAAGAGATTCAGCTGGGAGGGAACATCATGCTGTTGCCCGGTGCTACTCCGCGCATCGGTGAAGTCGATGACGAGGGTGTTGACCGGCTGGTCATCCGCATCAACGAGTTCAAACAAGCCGACGGCATCGACCTGTACCACGCCTTGAGCTTCCCGATGCAGAATGTGATCGCCTGTATCGGTTCCCAGGGACCGGTGCCGATCTTCGACAAACTGGGCATACAGTCGATCGCCTGCGCTTCAGGGGTCTGCAAGATCGCCAAGGAGGGAGAAAGACTGGTGCTGCTGTCTTCCGGGTTTGAATCCACCCGCAAAGGGGTCTACGTGATCGGCGGAGCGATTTCACCATCCTACATGAAAATCACCGAGGGTTCGATTGTGGAGGAAAAGCATCCCAACCTGATCTATACCGCAATCAACGACGCCTACCATGTGGTTGAAGCGATACGGGCAAAGATCGCAAAATAACTGTCGCCGTATCGATAGTTGACGACAAAAAAGCCCCCGGAATCGGGGGCTTTTTTGCTGCATGCATCAAGTTGTCAGTAAACAGTCACCGCGGCATAACCGACCACCTGGCGATGGTCGCCGGACACATCCCCGCTGTTGCCGTAGGCAACCAGTTCGGCCGTCAGGGCTCCCAATTCACGGGTGGCCTCCAACATCACTGCGGAAGGGGCAACTCCGCACATGGTGATATGCCGGCTGCGGCATATATCCAGCAATCCCTCGGCGTCGAAGGCCATGACCTTCTCCAGCGCCAGTTGATCCTTGCTGCGGGCGGAATCGGCAGATTCGTAGTGGGTCATGTCCGAACTGGCAACGATCAGCACATCCCCGTCGTATTCACGGATTGCCGCGGCAATGCCGCTGCCGATCGCAGCCAACGCCGGGTAATCGCCGCGTCCGAGACAGATTGCCGAGATGGAAACATCTGGACGCAGGTACTGGATAAAGGGGAGCTGGACTTCAAGGGAATGTTCCTGCTGATGCGCGATAGGATCGGGTTGTAAATATTTTACGTGGTGGAGCAGCAGGTTGTTAAGGCGTGAGTTGATCGGCGCCGTTCCCAGCGGCGTCAGCCATTCGCCCTCAGGATAAAGTGCCGCGGGGGAGCCGTTGCCGGTATGGTTGGGGCCGATGATCAGCACCGTTTGCGGTATTTCGATCCGCGAGTAGACTTGGCCGGCAATCGCCCCGGAGTAGACATAACCGGCATGGGGTGAAATAATTCCGAGCACCCTGCGCCTGGAATCGTTTTCTGGAACAAGAGCAGCCAGAGTCGATTCAAGCTGCTGAATACCGCCCGGATAGAATTGACCCGCCACGACCGGTTGACGCTGCATGATAGACCTCCCTGATTTGTGAAGTATCACTCAAACGGCAAATCACTCTCCACCGGGACCGCCCGCGCCTGTCCCAGCGGCAACTCTTCCTGACGCTCATATTGCGGCACTTCGTCAAGCGCCTGGATTTCTTTAAGTGTCGGTAGACTCTTTAGGTCCTTAAGCCCGAATATTTCAAGGAATTCTTTAGACGTACCATAAATCAGCGGCCGGCCGGGTATGTCCTTTTTGCCCAGAATTCTGACCACTCTTTTTTCCAGCAATGATTTTAAGACCCCTCCGCAATCGACACCGCGCAGATGCTCGATCTCGGCGCGGGTAATCGGCTGACGATAGGCAACGATCGCCAGTGTTTCCAGGGCCGATTGGGAAAACTTGGACGCACGGGCCTTGATGTGGCGCGTGACATAGCCCTGATAGGTGGCGCGTGTTCTGAACTGCCAGCCGCCGGCGACCGCAACCAGTTCGAATCCCCCGCCCCTTGCCTCGTGAAATTCCGCCAGTTCCGACAATGCCGCCCGCACCTCGTCACGCTCGAATTCGTCGAGCAGGTCACAGATCCGGTCAGTCGATATCGCGGAATCGGATGTAAATATGATGCTTTCTATGATCGAGGACAGTGTTGATGACATTATGAATTATTCTTCCGAAAGAGTCTGGGTCACAGCGGGAACGAACCAGATTGATCCGTGCCGGTCTCCCTGGAAGATGCGGATCAGCTTGAGGCGACAGAGTTCCAGCAGTGCCAGGAATGTCACTATGATCCGTTCACGGGTCAATTCGTCCCGCACCAGATCGTCGAATTGAACGGTATCCTTTTCCTGCAGCAGTGAAAGTATCTCATTGATACAGTCCGCGATGCTGAGTGAATCTCCCGGTGCTACGTCGTGGAAGCTCTTGGCCGGGATACGGATCAGAAGTACGCGGAATGCGTCAACCAACTCAAACAGGCTGACCTCCAGCGGCCCTTCCTCGTTCTGGGCGGCCAGCAGAAACGGTTCGGTCACCGCTCTGGCAAAGACCTCCCGCCCCAGCAGCGCCCGTGCCCCGATCACCATCCCGGCTTCCTTGTACTGCTGGTACTCCAGCAGGCGCCGCACCAGTTCTGCCCGCGGATCGGCCTCTTCATCCTCGGCTTCTTCCTGATCATCCAGTGGCAGCAGCTGACGTGATTTGATATGCAGAAGCGTTGCGGCCATAACCAGGAAGTCACCCGCTACTTCCAGGTTGAGCTCCTTCATCAGCTTGATGTAATCCAAGTACTGGCGGGTAATCACCGCAATTGAAATATCGTAGATATCCAGTTCGTTCTTCTTGATCAGGTGCAGCAGCAGATCCATCGGCCCATCGAACTTGTCCAGATGTACGCTGTACTGCTCGTGAAAACCATCCAGAAGTGGCGCGGCATCATCGACAAAATGTCGTGCTTCGCTTCTGCTCATATCAGAACTTCAATGCGGTGCGAACCTCGGTCATGACGGAGTCTGATATCATTGACGCTCTCTGGCTGCCATCCCTTAGCAGATCATCGACAAAAGCGGGATTGACGGCCAGCTCTTCCCGTTTGGCTCGGCAGGGAGCCAGACGCTCGTTCATGCAGCCCGCCAGAATTCGTTTGCACTCAACACAACCGATCGACGCATTGCGACAGGCCGGGATTATTTCATCAAGCTTGTCCTGTGGAACATAGATACGATGCAGGTTGAAAGCCACGCAGACATCCGGATCGCCGGGATCGGCGCGCCGCACGCGGGCAGGATCGGTCATCATCGCCATGACTTTCTTGCTGGTTTCTTCAGCGGTATCCGAAAGGTAGATCGAGTTGCCGTAGGACTTGCTCATCTTGCGTCCATCCAGACCCAGCAATTTAGGTGTTTCGGTCAGCAGCGCCTCTGGCTCCGGAAAGACACTTCCGTACAGGTGATTGAAACGTCGGGCTATTTCCCTGGTGATTTCCAGGTGCGGCAACTGGTCGTGCCCGACCGGAACCCTGGTTGCCTTATAGAGAATGATATCGGCGGCCATTAGAACCGGATAGCCGAGAAAACCGAATGTGGAAAGGTCGCGCTGGTCAATGTTGTCCAGCATCTCCTTGTAAGTCGGATTGCGTTCGAGCCAGGATACCGGTGTGATCATCGACAGGATCAGGTTCAACTCGGAATGATGCGGCACCAGGCTCTGGCGGAAGACGACGCTCTTGGCCGGATCAAGACCGAAGGCAACCCAGTCCAGCACCATTTCGCGGGTGCTTTCGGCAATACCGGACGTATCCGCGTATTCGGTGGTCAATGAATGCCAGTCAGCTACAAAGAAAAAACAGTCGTAGGAATCCTGCATTCTGATCCAGTTTTCAAGAACTCCATGATAATGCCCGATATGCAACCTGCCGCTCGGCCTCATGCCGCTGACAACGCGTTGTTTCATAGATAACAGCTCCTTGTGCTTTTTTTAATCCGGCTAATCAGCAGATTCATCAGGGATGGAGGTTGCCTTTGGCGGTATTTCTGCTATTGTGGCAAACCATATCCATACCAGAACCGGACAGGGAAATTTACATGAACCAACACAAAATTGAAACCAAAATCATGAATCCATTGATCGGCACCAGTATACCGCTTCCGGGTTATGCCACCACCGGCGCGGCGGCACTCGACCTGCGCGCCTGTCTGGATCACCCCATGACGGTCCAACCGGGTGAGACCGTACTGGTACCGAGCGGTATAGCTATCAGCATCCACGATCCGGGACTGGTAGCGCTGCTGGTTCCCCGTTCGGGCCTGGGCATCAAGCACGGCATCGTGCTGGCCAATACTGTTGGCGTGATCGATTCGGATTATCAGGGCGAGATTGGTATCGGCATTTTCAATCGGGGTCTGCAGCCCTACACGATTGAACCGGGCGAGCGGATCTGCCAGATGATGTTCGTTCCTGTGACTCAGGTTGCGCTGGAGCTGGTTTCCGAATTCAGCCGGGAATCAGAGCGCGGTACAGGTGGATTTGGCTCTACCGGCAGCAAATAGACATGGTGGAGTAATGCATCAGTATTTATTTTGTTTTTCCTGATATTTCTTGATCGCATTCTCAAAAATCATTTCAATCTCACCCTTGGGTCGATTATGTGCGTAACCCCAGAAATAGTTTATCAAGGCTGCTGTAATCAGGGTGATAACTATCGCTGAAACTGCCCAGGCGACCAATGATCTGGCGTTGAATATTCCCGATGCAAATTTATCATCGTCCCCATTGACACCTCTAAAAAGGTATCTCTCCCGCATTTGCCGGATTCTTTTAAGCTGGATATTGGAAATATGGTTGACTATCGCATCGCGTTCACGCTCACCGATATAAACAAACTGCATTCCGGTATTGTAATATTCCTGATCGCTTCCAGCGGCAAAGTTTCGGTTTGCAAAGATCACCCGTGCAATCACGTCCACAACCCTTCGTGGTGAAGGAACGAGAATTTCAAGCAGCACATACTCCCCGTTTTCAAAATCCTGGTGGGTTATGAGCCGGATACCACCACCGCTGACATTTGCAGCCAGCGGTATTATAGT
>JAURXC010000353.1 GCA_030654645.1 Deltaproteobacteria bacterium
TGATAATCAAGGTGGGGCTTAACGGACCGAAAGTTTTTGCTTCGGCAATCTATGAGAAGATCCTGTCGGAACCCAAGATCAAGCAGGAACTGGACAAACCGGTTTATTCACCACCGGCAGATGCCGCGGTGGCTGCCGCTGCATATGACGGTCTGGTGATTGACGCCACCGACTACAGTTTCCGTCCGGCCCTGATCAACCGGATTTTCAACACAAAAGGGGAAGTGTTGTATGACCCTGCCAAGATCAGCCAGAAGGTTCTGGTGGAGCAGGGCTGTGGCGAGTACACCAACAGTGTTGACAAGGCCAGGGCCGCGTTGGGAAAACGGGGAGTCAAGAATCCGCTGGTGGTCAAGGCTTCCGGCACGGTCAGTCAGTCCGATCTGCAGGTGGCGGATGATACTGCGGTCCAGATCTTCTCGGCCAATCAGGGTAGTGGTTTCATGGCTGATGCCCGGGTAGCGTTTGTTCTGAAATAGAATCGAATGTGACGTTGTGGAAAAAACCCGCCGCCCTTTTGAGGCAGGCGGGTTTTTTTGTGGCATGCTTGAAAAACGGTTCCATATGCGTACAATTGCAAAATCTTGTGATGGGGGTGCTTTATGAATAGACGAACTTTTATCAAGTCAGCCGGAGTTGCAACAGCATTGGCGCCGGTGTTGATCAGGCAGGCTTTTGCCGCGAAAGAGCCTTCGCTGCTGGCGGTGGCTGAAGGGACCGATTATCCGGCAATTACCCGCAAGGCTATCAACGCCGTTGGCGGAATGAAGCGTTATGTCAAGGCCGGCGATGTGGTGGTCGTGAAACCCAACATGGGCTGGGACCGTTCCGTGGAACAGGCCGCAAATACCCACCCGCTGGTGGTAAGGGCGATTGTCGAGGAGTGCCTGTCCGCCGGGGCAAAAAAAGTCAAGGTTTTTGATTACACCTGTAACGATGCCCGACGTTGTTATGTGAACAGCGGCATAGAAAGCGCGCTCAAGGGAATGAAAAGGGTTGAATGCAAGCAGATCGAGCCTGAGCGCTTTAAAAAGGTGCTTTTGAACGGTCAGTTTCTCAAGGAATGGGAACTTTATGATGAAGTGCTTTCAGCAAATGTGTTCATAAACGTGCCGGTCGCCAAGCATCACGGCCTTTCAAAACTGACCCTGGGATTGAAGAACATCATGGGCATCATGGGAGGCAATCGCGGATTCATTCACCGCAACCTCGATACCGCTCTGGCCGATGTGAATTCATATGTCCGCAGTCATCTGACCATTATCGACGCTACCCGCATTCTGACAGCCCATGGTCCGCAGGGGGGCAACCTGGGTGATGTCAAACGGCTCGACAAGGTGATAGCTTCGGCGGATATCGTGGCCGCAGATGCTTTTGCCACGACCCTGTTCGGTATGAAGCCGCTTGATATACCTGCTACGTTATCGGCATACAGGCGTGGGCTTGGTGAAATGAATCTGGACCGGATCAGGATTGTCAGGGTTTAGCAGGTTGAAACCGAGATTGTCTCGCATATCCCAGCTGCTGTTTCTGGCTGTATTCATGGTTTTGTTCGTGATGACCGAGTATCGCGGACACGATCAGATAAACGTGGCGGTAAATTCATTTTTCCGCAGCAACCCGTTGGTGCTGGCCGGCTATCTGCTGGCGGTAAAATCGTGGACCTGGCTGTTGTTGCCGGCGCTGTTGATGGCTGTTGCAACGCTATTGCTTGGGCGTTTCTTCTGCGGATGGATCTGCCCGCTTGGTACGCTGCTGGATCTGTTGAGATTCAAGAAAAAGTCCACCACCGCTTTTAGACTGCCGCGTGGCAATTTCAAATTCTGGCTGTTGACGGCACTGCTGTCGGCATCGTTTTTCAATATCAACCTGGTTGGACTGCTTGATCCGATAGCAATTCTGTTACGAGCGCTGACATTTTTCTTTTACCCCCTGCTTGGACTGGGTGTCCGGGAAGGGTGGGTCGAGTTGTATCATCTCATTGGAGAAAAGCGCGATAGCCTGGCTCCCGCCTACGGTCTTTTGCGTGATAACCTGCTCCCTTTCCGCAATACAATTTATCCGTTGGCGTTCTTCTCAACTTTGATCCTTTCGGCCATTGTTTTCCTGGAACGGGTCGAGACCAGGGGGTGGTGCCGCCATCTCTGCCCGTTGGGAACACTATTGGGCTGGTTGGGTGAATGTTCACCATTCAGGCGTGTTCCGGCCGGACTTTGTGACGACTGCGGCCAGTGTCGCGAATTATGCCCGGCGGCGATTGAACAGGAAGTGCCGACTAATGGTGAATGTTTCCGCTGTATGAGTTGTGAACAGGGCTGTCCAAACTCCAGGATCTCATTCCGCCCTGCTTTGCAGTTGAAAAATGCGGGACCTTTGATCCCGGAGAGACGTGTGTTGCTGGGTGGAAT
>JAURXC010000365.1 GCA_030654645.1 Deltaproteobacteria bacterium
CGATTTATGCTTGCCGTCATGGCAACGGAAACAACCTGGTGTATAGAAGTGGCCGACGTGGTTCGGATAGGTGTTCCAGGAAACCTTCATCTTCGGGAAGAAATTACGTTTGTAGATCGCCTGGGTCTTCTGAATGGCCTGGCTGAGTTCAGCTGTCTTCTTGGCGGCAACATCAGGATAGTTCTTGGCATAGTATTCATTGATACCAGCCTCAATAGCCTTGGCCGCTTCTTCGGAAGAGTTGTACGGTTTTTCCAGCAATTCAACCGCAACCTTTTTGAAGTATGGCAGGCCCCGGTCAATGGTGCCGGAGACAAAATGCTTGTCCAATTCCTCGCTTGGGGAATGGTAGATGTGGGTCGGCTTGTTGTGGCAATCAGTGCAGTCCATCAGGCGCTTTTCCGCCTTGGTTATTTCATCCCGGGAAAGCGGCTTGGTCGGATCCATGTATTCGGTGATTTTTCCATCCTGTCCCTTGACGGCAATATAAGGAATGCTCAGGCGCTTCTTGTCGCCGGCGATGAATTTGACCTCGCGACCAACATGCCAGTGGATACCCATGGCATTGGGGGTTTTGGGGGTTCCACCGATTTTGATCATCATGTTGATCTCGCGCGGCGTGTTTTCCTCGTTGGGGGCATAGTGGTAGAAGATTTTCTGGCGGCCGGCATAGAACTTCTCAGGCCAGTGGCAATGTTCACATGTGCTTCTTGCTGGTCGCAGGTGTTCGATAGGGGTGCTGATCGGTGTTGGCCATGAGTGGGTCAACACGGCCCAAACCTGCCGGAGACCTGAAATCTTGGCCTTAACATACCAATCGGCACCAGGTCCTACATGACATTCGACGCATTTGACATTGGCATGGGGCGACTCTTTCCAGGCGGTATGTTCTGGCTCCATGACCACATGGCACAGTTCGCCGCAGAAGGTTGTTGACTCGGTGAACTCATACCCCTTGATAGCAGCGATACCTACCACCAGAAAAAAAAGAACCGATGAGACAAGGAAGTAGATGGTTAGCCTGAGAGTATGCATATCATTCAGGTCAAGCCGTGGAAGAGCAGGTATGGCGACTTCGGGGTGTTTGCGGATACGTTCCCTTATCATCCACGCGCCGACCGGAATAAGAACCAGACCAAAGATAAGCATTCCAGGGAAGGCGAAATAAACAAACATCCCTATGTAAGGGTTGTCAAGCCCGGTAAAAGATTCTAACAGTATAAACACGATGATCAGAATGGTGGCGATGAGCACCATCAATGAACCGATCAGGGTGATACTGTTCATGAAATATCTGGTGACTTTGATTTCCTTCTGTGGCTCCATGGGGCCTCCTCGGCATAGTTCAAGTTATTATATAGTAACAGGTGGTTTTTACCAGCACCCTGCGGTCTGCAATTAAAAAACGGTCAGGAATATTTCCGGATACATTGATACGTAAGTGAAAGGGCCGCATCCTGGATGGATGCGGCCCTGTTGCTCATCAGCTAGCTGCGCGCATCTGTCAGTGTGATCCGCCTGCAAAAGCCAGGATCATCAACAGTAGCAGACCCAGCCCTATGAAGAGTGCTGTGAAGCCGAATCCCTTGACCAGGAAGTCATACACGACACCGCTGGTGCGTTTTGCCGCAAAGTTCTCGGTTATACCAAGCTCTTCGTAGCGCTTCCACTGGTCGCCTCGTTCCTCGATCATCTCTTCCTTGGCTATCTGGCCGTTGAAGATGACGAAGTCCATCGGGAACTTTTCGGGCCGGCCGTGGGTATTGAAGAAGTGGACCGAGAAGATGAAGCCGGTTGCCAGAAGCGCTTCGTCAGAGTGGATGATGGTAGCGACGTTAAACATCCAGCCTGGCAGGAAGGTGCCGAATAATTCAGGGAACCAGAGCATAAGTCCTGAACCGCCGATGGCGAACATACCCCAGAAGACCGCGATGAAGTCGAATTTTTCCCAGTAGGTCCAGCGCTCGAAGGTCGGCTTAGGCCCTTTGAAGAAGAACCACTTGACCATGTTGACGACATCCGTGATGTCGCGCAGGTTCGGGCATAGTGAATCAGGACCGAACAGGCGTTGAATGAAATTGCCCGGGATGTCCTTTTTGAAGAAAAGGAAGTGAATGCTCATTGCCAGGGCCGAGGCAAAGTATACGAAGGTTATGCCGGCGCAGATCCGGTGAATCAGGCCTGCGTTGGCCGAGCCGCCGAGCAGTTCCATCAGCTTGAGAGCCCAGAACTGGTCGCTGAATTTAAGCGGCAGGCCGGTCAGGGAGAGCCCCA
>JAURXC010000370.1 GCA_030654645.1 Deltaproteobacteria bacterium
GGCATAACCGCTGCCAGCATCAGCAGCGGCAGCAGCGCGGCCAGGATCAGCTGCGGCAGGAAGCGGGTCAGGTAGCTCTCGATTCCTTCCACTCCGGAGGTGACGATCTCCGCCAGGGTGCCGGCGTCCTCGCCGGTCACCCCGCTGGGGAGCAGGAGCTGCAAATGCCGGTACAGCCGGCCGATGATCAGCTGTTTGACCACGGTCGCGGCCCGAATCAGGCAGTGCTCCGCCAGCCAGGCGACGATGCCGCGCAGCAGCGCCATCAGGGCGATTATGACCGCGGCGGGACGGATGCTGTCGCGGCCGGCGCCGTTGATCACGATGTCATGGCAGGCTCCGGCCAGAATCCTGGCCTGGATGATGATCAGCACCGCACCCGCCACGCCCAGCAACACGGCCGTTGCCAGCGGTCGCCGCACAATGCGGGCCTCGCCGCGCAGCCACGCCTCCGGGGAGGCGGCCTTATTGTCATCGATAGGATCTGTCATGGAGCGGCTATAATTACCGCTACGGCAGTCAAGTCGCAAGCGCTAATAATTTTTATCAAACAATTGCCGGAAATTCAGCGGGGACGTTTTCAGGGTGGGTTTTGATGGCAATGCGCTATTTATCCGGTTTCCCGGTCGCTGTCGTTGTCGTGCAGTTCAATCACGCTGATCTCCATTGAAAACAGGTCGATCGCCAGTTGCCGCCCGCGCAGGGGCGTTCCCTGTCCCAGCAGCAGTTTGCAGACTTCGGCGACCTGCAGGCTGGCCACTACGGCCGGAGTGAAGGAGGGATTTCCCAGCGACGTTTCGACCCCTTTGCACGGTTTATCCGGTCCATAGATGCTTTGAAGCGTGTCATCTCCCGGGAACTGGGTAGTGACGTGCCCGAACCAGCCGGCTATCGCCCCGTGCACCAGTGGGATCCCCAGTGCAGAGCAGGTATCCGCCAGCTCCATGCGAACGCCGATGCTGTCAAGGGCATCGACCGCCACGCTGCTTCCCGTCAGCAGTTCGGCAGCGTTTCCCGCTGAGAATGCCGTTTGCCGGGCAATCAGCGTCACCGCCGGATTTATCTCTGAGACTCGCCGGAGCGCCGCTTCAACCTTGTATTTCCCCAGATTGGCGGGAGTGCTGAACAGCTGGCGGTTGAGGTTGTGCTCTTCGAATACATCCGGGTCGATGGCGACGATCGTTCCTACCCCCAGGCGCGCCAGCTCTTCGATGATGTATCCGCCCAATCCGCCGCAACCGATCACCGCCACCCGGCTATGGAACAGCTCCCGCTGGCCGGACTGGGAGATGGTCTGGCGGTTGCGCTGGTAGCGGGCAGGCAGCAGGCCGTTATCGAGAATGATCCCTTCGACCAGTGCCGGTGACAGCGAGAAGCGCCGCGCGGCTTCAAGCTGATGTTGCCAGGCTACCAGATCTCCGACCGCACTCTCCCGGATGAAATCCAGCACGGCAACCATTTCAGCCGCCTCCCAGCAGCGGGAACAGCGCCAGCGTGTCGCCTTCGGCCAATACCCGTTCAAGTTTGACATGACGGCTGTTGATCATCATGATGCCCAGCTCGCTTAGCGGCAGCTTCAGCGCGTCGGCCACGTCGGCCACGGTGGTACCGGGCGGATAGTCGCCGGTCTCGATCTCAAAACGTCCGGTGCGGAACGAGGCGAACAGTTTTACGGTTACTCGCATGGGCTGTACCTCATGAATTAGTAAGTTAGAAGTTATTTTCTGCTATTTTCTGGCAGAAAATAACTTCGTTAACGCACTTATCCTGTTAATCAGGGCTAGGGAAATTAACGCTCAGGCGAACGGTGGATTGGTCGGGAAACAGGTCTTCCCTGGACAACAGATGCGGCAGAATCGGGAAATTATCCAACAACGCCGAACGGCATCCTTGCCAGAAGTATTCGGACTTGCCGTTGAAAAAGCGGGACAGCTCTCCTGCCGGGATGATGATTCCCCGCTGGAGAAAACCGGGGCCCAGTTCCGGCAGCAGCAGGTTGAAGAGTTTGACTCGCACGGTGGCATTGCGGTCGACAACGTTGCCGTTCGTGGCGTGGTGCGTGATCCCTTCGCGCATCGCGGCATAATATCCGCCCCGGCGCATCGTGGCGCCGACAAGTCCCGGCATCGCTCCGGACAGCGCGATTACTGCGTCCTCGTTGATAATTGCCGTGGCCAGGCTGTCGATCGGGCGGCTGTTTAGAAAGATGGTCGTGATCCTCTGGGCTGCATACTCGGCCGGGATCTGCCACTGATGGCTCAATAGCAGCTCCAGGCTGCAGCCGACGTGCGCCTCGACCGTCACTCCCTTTTGCAGGAGCGGGAAGAAATCTCCCAGCTGATCCTGATCCATGTTCAGGATCAGGTTTGTTTTACGTTTGTTTTTCACGGGGTCGCTCCCGTCTTTGATTTGTTCATATCCTCGGGGAGATGGAGCAGGCCGCAGCTTTGGCACTTGCCATAGCGTGCCGGAAGGTAAACCGTGTTGACGGAGAGGCATTTTTTGCAGAGCCAGAAATTGAAACCGGTCACTTCCCGGCCGGCCAGCTGGCTGAACTGCCAGCGATAGTAGGAGTCCCAGTCGTACTCGGGAGGTTGCTCCGCTTTTTTCACCAGTTGTTCCAGCAGCATGTTGACTCCGGACCTGTCGGGTAGAGGGATGCAGAAACATCGCCTTTTTATGGCGGCTTCCCCCCACCCTGGCCCTCCCCCGCCAGGGGGGAGGGGATTGTTGGTGATAGATTCAAATGTTATGTGGTGCTGCTACCAATTAAATACTTCGTCCAGTTCCTCGTCTTTCATCATAAAGGTCTGGTTGTGCGGCGCGATCGGTTCGTTGTAGAAGAAACGGGGCAGACGGTCGTGATGCTTGGTGAAGCCGGCCCGGGTGTTGAAATCGCGCTCGGCCGAGAGCACCTTTTTGCCCAGCGCTACAACATCGTCGCCGGTCATGGTGATGCCGTGGAAGGAACCGAGCATATCCAGCAGCGCCTGGAAGGTCTCGGGCTGATCCATGATCGCGAAAGCGATGAACAGGCACATGCCGGTGGAGTCGATGGCGGCGGTGGCAATCTGCAGGTTGCGGGACAGTTCGATCTGTCCTTCGGTCTTGAGTGGGTCCACGTCGCCCCCCACCTTGAGGATGTTGGTGGCGATGGCGTAACCGGCGGTATGGTCGGCACCCTGGGTGGTGGTGGCGTAGGTGACGCCGATGCCCTGAACGGCGCGTGGGTCATAGGCCGGCAGCGCCTGGTCCTTGACTACCGGTACCCGCTCGACGCCGAAGACCTTGCCGGTGATGGCGGCGCCGCTGCCGAGTACGCGACCCAGCGGAGTGCCTTTCTCGACCTCTTCCATCAGGCGGATCGCGGCGGCATCGTCGCCGAATTCGGCCAGGCCGGCATCCATGGCCACGCCGATGGTGACTCCCATTTCGATCGTATCGACGCCGATGTTGTCATCCATGTAGTCAAGCTTGGCAACTGTGTCCAGGTTGGAGATGCCGCAATGCCCACCGTGGGACCAGACCGTCTCGTATTCCGGCTGTTTGGTTACATAATTGCCGTCTTTGTCGTTGTAGATACCGGAACACTGGATTACGCAGCCGCGATGACAGCCGTGGGTGGCGGAACCGCCGCGCTGTATTTCAAGCGCTGCCTGGGTCTCTCCGCTCAGCTTGGCTGAATCCGCGAACTGTCCAGATTTGAAGTTATTGGTCGGATAACCGCCGGCCTCGTTGAGCACGTTGGTCAGCACGTTGGTGCCGTAGGCCGGCAGGCCTTCGCCGGTGACCGGGTGCTTGCGCAGTCCCTCGACGAACTTGCGGTTGGCGTCGCGGTATTTCTCCGGATCCTTGGGGGGGCGCATCTTCATGCCGGCGTCGTCGATGATGATCGCCTTGACCCGTTTGGCGCCCATTACCGCGCCCACGCCGCCACGTCCGCAGTGGCGGGTCGGGCGCAGCTCGGGGTCGGTGCAGGCGATCGAGGCGGCCAGCAGCTTGCGCTCACCGGCCGAGCCGATGGTCATGTAGGCCACCTTGTCGCCGTACTCCTGGCGCAGCTTGGCCACCAGCGGATAGTTGTCCATCAGTTTGAGGCTGTTGTCCACGATGACCTGGATGCCGTCCTTGTTGATCACGATCTTGTACAGATCGTCTCCCTCCGGCTTCCCTTCCAGAACAACCGCGGCATAACCGAGGCGCGCCAGCACCTGGGCCGCCTGGCCTCCGGCGTTGGATTCCTTGATGGTGCCGGTCAGAGGGCTTTTGCAGCCGACCGACAGCCGGCCGGTCATGGAACCGGTGGTGCCGCTGAGCATGCCCGGGGATATGACCAGTTTGTTCTCGGCGCCCAGCGGGTGGGCCAGTGGATGAACCTCGGCCGCCACCATCAGCGATGTCATTGCCCTACCGCCTAGCCCGGCATACTCGCCGAGATCACCAACTGTTACTTTCGGGCCGCCCGCGGCCCCCATGTCGATTCGCGCAATTTTGTCCATAATTGTGTCTCCTTTCCCTTTTCTGTGCCTGGCACAGTGAAATTCTCCTTTTCAAAGGAAGGCTGCGCCGTTTCCCGCGCAACCCGATGGCCTGTCGCCGTGGGATGGGTCCTGTAGGCGATAAGGCTCGGAGTAAAATTGTTTGTAGGGGCAGCCCTTGCGGCTGCATAACTGCGGGCGGGGGCAAGCCCCGCCCCTACACGGCCTGCTCCATCTGCCGGGAGATGTCGATCCGGTAGCTGGAGAAGCATCTGCGGCTCAGGCAGCCCCAGAACACTCCCGTGCCGTAGGCCAGCTGTTCCAGCAGGTAAATGAAGCAGAAGCTGATAAAAACAAGTTTCGGTTTTTTGATCGCATGATCGACACCGGCGGCACACAGCAGCGCGGCGGCCGGCAGTAACCACGACCAGGGGCCGGGAACGGTCAGCGCCACCAGCAGCAGCGGCACGGCGTAGTAACGTACCAGATGGTAGCAGAGGTAATACAGCAGGCTGCCCAGCGCCCGCAGGCGTCCGCCCAGTATGGATGTAAAGCCGATCGGGAGCTGACGGCGCGACAGGCGGATGCGGGTTGTCACCGCGTCGAACGCCAGCACCGTGGCCGCCAGCAGCAGCGGCCACCAGCCGGTGAAGGGAGCCAGCAGGGAAAGCGCCAGCACCAGTGCCAGCAGGGGGGGGATGACCATCTGTTTGCGCCTCCGGGGATGCAGCAGCTGCAGCATCCCTTCGGAGGTGCCGTAGTCGAAGCGTCGGGACATGAAGGAGCGGATCGAGCTGCGATGCTCGTGCAGCACGTTGCCGGCCGGCAGATAGGCGATGCTCCAGCCCTGGTCGCGCAGGCGCCAGGTCAGGTCCACGTCTTCGCCCACATGCATCTCGTCCTTGAAGCCGCCGGCGCCGGTGAAGGCGCCGCGCCGCACCAGCAGGTTGCAGCTGGGGAGGTAGAAGGTGTCGTTGCCGCTGTTGCCGGTGCGCTCCCTGGTACCGACCGAGAGGCTGGACATGACCGCTTCGTAGCGATCGACGGGCGATTCGGTGCACATGCCGTCCACCTGTCCTCCGACAGCGGCCATGGCCGGGTCGTTGAAGGCCGGGATCAGCTGGTCGAGCCAGCCGGTTGAGGCACAGCAGTCGGAATCGATGAAGGCCAGTATTTCCCCGGTGGCCCGGGATGCGCCGACGTTGCGGGCCGCGGCCGGGCCTCTGCCGCAGCCGCCCGAAGGCACCAGCAGCGCTCCGGATTCCACGGCCACCAGCGGCGAATTGTCGCTGCTGCCGTCATCAACCACGATGACCTGAATTTTTTCCTTGGGATAGCTGAGACGTGCCAGTGACGCCAGGCAGCGTTTCAATTCATCGGCGCGATCCTTGACCGGTATCACGACCGAGACGCTGGGCAATGTCTCCGGCTGCCTGAGTGTGCTTCGCAGCCGCTCCATGAACCCTTTTTTCACCAGCTGTTCCATTACAGCGCTCTCGCCTTCGGATGCGCTGATCAGCGAGCCGTCCAGGCCGCGTTCGACGAGTTCGGCCAGTGAGCGGTTCAGGCGCAGGGCGCGCAGTGGAGTATTGGATACGAGAAAACTGTTCCCGTCCCGTTCAAGCAGCTCCACATTTTGCGCCAGGCGGTAGATCATGAGGTCAAACCCTCTTCGCGGAAGATCCGTAAAAGTCCCTTGACCGTGTCATCGGCAGAAAGCAGGTTGAGTTTGCCTTCGCGGGCCTTGATGCCGCCCGAGAGCAGCGAAAGGATGCGCTCGAAGGCCGGCAGTTTCGGATCAGGCGTCACCACCCGGACCGGGTCGGGGCGCGGAACGCCGAAATCGGCCGCCGCCAGGTAAGCGCCGCTGGCGCCGATCTCCCAGAAGGGCAGCCCCAGGTCCGTCAGATGCCATGCCTCGACCGGCGCCGAGATTGCGCGGGTGACCGCATCGACTGACGGATAGCGGGGTGTACGGACCTCCTCGAACAGGACCGTGCAGGGCAGGGGGGCCTCGACGTTCTGGCGCGCGCCCCGGTCCGACTTGCGTTGGGCTTCAACCCGCTGTCCTTTCGGGACAAACGAGACGGCGGCGCCGATGCAGGGCATGTCCAGCGCGGCGGCGGCCAGGGCCGGCGCGGGGTCGTCACCGCGATCCACCAGGCGGCTGCCGCTGAAGAGCAGGTCCGGCGACAGGATTTTTACGATGCGCGCCAGGATCCGGGCGTCGGTGGTTGCGTCGCCACCCTCCAGGCCGTGCTCCCAGAAACGGATGCAGCGGTTGGCCCCCATGGAGCTGGCCAGTCGCAGCGTGTCGTCCAGCCGTTTCGGGCCGATGGCCAGCACGGTCACCTTTGCGCCCAACGTGTCCTGCAGGTGCAGCGCCTCTTCCAGCGCCGACAGGTCGGCCGGGTTCGGCATGCGCCGCAAACCGCGTTCGCTGATGCCCGCCCCGCGGGTCGTGACGCTGGCCGGAGGGCGTGGGTCGTTGGTCTCGCGTAAGAGGACCAGTATGTCGAGTTTGTTGTCAGGCATGGGAATATTCCTTTTAAAACCCCACCCCCGCCTCCCCTTGTCAGGGGAGGGGCCTTGGGCCTCCCCCCTGATAAGGGGGGATTGAGGGGGGTTGGTTTTTTGTTTTTACGTCATTCTGTACGCCACCCCGAAGCCGCCACGGGGATAACGCCAGCGGGTAAAGGCGTTTTTGTGGCAGACTACATAGCAGGTGCCACATTCCAGGCAGCCGTCATGCACGAAGGTCATCTTCTGCTCCTCCTGCGACCAGGTGTAGCAGCGGGCCGGACAGGAGTTGACGCAGCCGCGGTTGTCGCAGCCGGTGCAAATCTCATAGTTGAGGACGATATGGGCTTCGCGGTCGATCGTGAAGCTGGTGTTGTCGAAAATCTCGTCGATATTCATAGTGATCTCCAGGCGCTGAAACCGTCCGCCAGCAGGTTGCCAAGGCCGACTTTTTCCCTGGCCGATTTCAGGAACAGCCTGGTAACGTTCTTCTTGGGTATGCCTTCAATCTTGTAGATGTTTTCCATGAAGTCGCACATCATCTCCGGGTATTCATGGTAGATGCGGTTGTTGTGCAGCATGTGCGGGGCATTGCGGGCCTGTTTGAGATCCTTGATGACAAAGCTCTCTTCAAGGAGCTTCTTGTAAGCGGTCAGCCCCTGCTTGCTGAAATCTCCGGCCCGGTGGGCAGCTATCACCGCTTCTCCGGCCACGACTCCCGAGTGGGAGGCCAGGTTGATTCCTTCCAGGTTCAATCCGGTGGCGTTGCAGAACGCGGCAGCGTCGCCGGCCACGATGATGCCGTCACCGACCAGCTCCGGAATCATGTCATAGCCCCCTTCCGGAATCAGGTGGGCCGAGTATTCCAGCAGCTTGCCGCCGCTGATCATCTTGGCCACCTGGGGCTGCTCCATGAAGGCGTTCAGCAGGTCGTAGGGGGTCTTGCCGCTGGTGCGCAGGCTGGCCAGGTGGAAGACCAGGCCGAGCGAGAGCGAGTCGTAGTTGGTATAGAAACAGCCGCCGCCGCGCACGCCCTCGGTGCAGCCGACAAACTCGTTGGCAAAGCCCTGGTCGCGAACCAGTCCAAAACGTTCGTCGATCATCTCCCTGGGCATGTCGATCAGCGCCTTGACCCCGACCGCCATCTGGGCCGGATCGAAGGTCGGCTTGCGCAGACCAGCTTTCTGGGCGGTGAATGAAAGAACACCATCGGCGGCGACCAGCACCGGGGCGCTGATCTGTCCGCTGCGTCCCAGGATTGTGACGCCGGTGATCTTGCCGTTCTTGAGTACAATCTCGTCGACCGTGGAGCTGGTGATCAAGGTTGCACCGGCAGCTACGGCTTCTTCGGCCAGCCAGCGGTCGAAGCGGGGGCGGAAGACCGTGTACCCGTTGTAAGGCGGCTTGTCGAAACTCCCGGCCTCAATGGTGGTGCTGAAGCTGGAATCTCCGGTCATGAAGGTGACACCCTTCTTGACGATGTGACGCTCCAGCGGGGCCCGCTCCCAGAAATCGGGGAAGATCTTTTCCAGAGATGGCATCCGGTGCAAAAGGCCGCCGAACATGTTTTTTTCACCCGGGAAACTGCCCCGTTCCACCAGGGCCACATCCAGTCCGGCGCGGGCCATGGTCAGGGCGGCCGAAGAACCGGCCGGCCCGGCCCCGATCACGATTGCCTGATAAGTCTTGCTCATGGCGTACCTCCGCTGACTGATTTGACCTGTGTCAGAAGGCGCGGCAGCACCTCCCTGAGGTCGGCCACGAACCCTTCGTCGGTGTTGGGGAAAATGGGGGCCTTTGAGTCGCTGTTGACCGCCACGATCCGGCGGGAATCCTTGATGCCGCCCACGTGGTGCATCGAACCGGAGATGCCCAGCGCCACATACAATCTGGGGGTCACGGTGCGGCCGGTCTGGCCGACCATGCGCTCGAAGCCGGTCCAGCCCAGGTCATAGACCGGGCGGGTGACCCCGTAGGACACGTTCAGCAGGCGGCAGAGCTCCTTGAATTGCTCGAAGGTGGCCGGGTCGCACCCCTTGCCGACGCTAAAGATCACTTCCGCTTCGGTCAGGTCCACGGTCTGCGGGTCGGGCGGTATCCGGCCGGTCACCGTTGCCGCCGCTCCCGAGATCGGAGCCGCTGAGCGCCAGACAGCCACCGACGGTGTGGTGGCGCGTACAGTCGGCAGCAGCACCTGGCTCAGGAAGCGCGGCGGCACCGTGGCCACCAGCGGCCGGGAGCCGTCCCAGATCCTGGTTTCGGCGATACGCAGGCCAAGCGCCCGGCGCGAGAGGCGTATGCCGTCCGGGCTCTGCCGGGCGGTGACCAGTTCGGTCATAAGCGCGGCGTCCAACTCCTGCGCTATGGCGGGCGCCAATGCCGCTCCCAGGTCGTTGTGGGGCAGGATCACGACCTGGGCCAGCTCATCCCGCGCGACCCGGGCCAGAGCCTTGCCCAGCAGCGCCGGTGTGTCCAGCAGCGCTTCGCAACCAGGCAGCGCTGTTATGGTCGGAGTGCCGTAGCTGCCGAACGCGTCCAGCTGGCTGCAGTCGGGCTGCGGCACGGTTACCGCTCCCCAGGGGGCATCCAGGATGCCGGCCAGTCGCGCTCCGTAGGAGAGCAGGCCCCGGCCGGTCTCATCGAGTTCGCCGCCCGGAAGATCGACAAAAACGAGAATTTTGCCGTTGATGCCCATCAGAGCTCCCTCCCGATCTTATGCCCTTCCCAGATGGCCATATCGACCTTGCGGGGAGAAACGCAGTCGCCGATCCGATAAAGTTCCGGAACCTTGCCCTTCAGGCTCATGTACAGGTCATCGTCAACCTGCTGTCCCATGGCCAGCACTAGCGAGTCATATGGACCCCACTCGTTCCAGACATTGGAGTAGACGTTGAAGCCTTTGACCGTCTTGGCTCCCGCCTCGCCGCCGACTTCCATCACCGCGATATCCGGGGTAAAGGTGACCCCCTTCTGCAGCAGCCGCTGTCTTGAGGAGTAAAGATCCTGGGTCGGTCCCAGTTCGGCGCAGATGAACAGGCTGGAGGTGATCATGTCCACCTTCTTGCCCTGGTTTGCCAGGAATTCCGCGGTTGCGGTGGCCCGCTGGTGGCCGTCATAATCGATCAGGCAGACATTCTGGCCCAGCTCGGCCTCACCGTTGAGCACCTGCACCACGTTGAAGATCGCGGGGCCGTCGGCGCCGCCGACCGGGTGCTTCTTGGGGACACTGCCGGTGGCCACGATCACCACGTCGGCCTGGTCGGCAACAATTTGTTCCGTGGTTGCTGTCACGCCCAGCTTTACAGTCACGCCGGATTTGTCGATCTGGCTCTTTTCATTGCGGATAATGACACCGAACTCGTCGCGCCCGGTCCCTTTCATGGCGGTGATGACCTGTCCGCCGAGGTTCTCGCCCCGGTCGATAAGGGTGACCTGGTGACCCCGTCGATTGGCCATCTTGGCAGCCCACATGCCGGCAGGACCACCACCGACGATGGTAACGCGCTTCTTCACACCGGCATTTTCCAGGGTACCTTCACCCCATTCCTTTTCCCGGCCCACTGCCGGGTTCTGGACACAGCCCAGGGTCTTGTTCATCCCGATGCGGCCGATGCACCCCTGATTGCAGGCGATGCAGTAGCGAATATCGTCCATACGCCCTTCCTGGGCCTTTTTCGGGAGGAAGGGATCGCAGATCAGGGCGCGGCACATACCGATCATGTCGGCCTGTCCGCTGGCCAGAACCTTCTCGGCCATGACCGGATCGTTGATGCGGCCGGTGCAGAAGACCGGCAGCTTGATTCGTTCGCGAATCCCTGCAGCCAGCGGGATCGTGTAACCCAGCGGGGTATGCATGGAACCTTCCACCAGGTAAAGGTTGTAGAAGGTGGCAATGGAGAGATCCATGAAGTCGATCAGCCCGGAGGCCTCGAAAAGGGCGCAGATCTCCTGTACCTGTCCAAGATCCAGACCGCCCGGTATCATCTCGTCGGCGCACATCCGGATGCCGAGGGTATAGTCATTGCCGACCGCCTTGCGTACCGCTGATATGAACTTGAGCGGCGCCCGCATGCGGTTTTCCAGGGACCCGCCGTATTCGTCATTACGGTAATTGGTGAGCGGTGACAGGAACTGGCGGGCCAGGCTGGAATGGCCGAACTGGATCTCGATGCCGTCGAATCCGCTTTCACGGACATGGATGGCGCTCTTGGAGAAATAGCGGGCAACCTCCTCGATATCCTCAGGCTCCATTGCCTTCGGCACCTCCCGGAACAGGACATCCGGAACCGGCGACGGCGCCCATACCGGCAACCGGGAGATGCTGCCGTCCCCCTGCTGACCGTTATGGTTCAACTGGGCGAAGATCTTGGAGTCATACTGGTGCACGTAGTCAGTGATCTTCTTGAAACCGGGGATAACCTCGGCATGATAGACGTCGATCAGCTTCTCGTAGGACATGTCGGTCGGGTGAACGGTCAGCTCTTCGGTGATGATCAGACCGGCGCCTCCCTTGGCGCGCTCGCCCCAGTAGTGCATCTGCCGTTCACTCGGCAGGTTGCCTATTGCCAGGTTGGTCAGGTGAGGCTGAAAAGAGATGCGGTTTTTTACCTCGACCGTTCCAATTTTGAGCGGTGAGAACAGATTCGGGAACATCATGATTGGTAGCTCCTTGAAATATGCATTTTCATATAAGGATTTTCTACGCTGCCGCGAGCAGCCGGTTATCGGCGATGGAAGTCACGCAGCGCTCCAGGCATTCCGGATCGCCGCCGTTGATATCGTTTTTAAGATGCCAGGCCACGGCCGGGCAGCCGCCATGGCACTGGTCGAAACGGGTGCACTCCTCGCAGGAGTGGATGCGCAGGTTGCGAAATGATTCATAGATCTCGGAATTGTCCCAGATTTCCTGAAAGGAGCTGGTACGGAGATCGCCGGCCTCGAAACGGTCGCTTTGCAGAAAGGCGCAGGGATACATGTGGCCGGTGGGGCTGACGCAGCAGGTGAGCTTGGCTGCGCCGCACAGATTCAGGCCCAGTCCCTGGCGTTCCTGAGACGTCAGCGAGAAGAAGCTGTCGCCGGTGCGCACATCACCGCTTTTGGCCAGCCAGTCGGAAAACTCCAACAGCTGTTCCGGGGTTGGACGGAGAGATTCCCAATTGTCCGCGCCGCGCCCTGATGGCCGGAAGCGGCTGACCCTGAGCGACACACCCAGAGAACGGGCCAGATCATGCATGGCCGGTATCTCGCTGGCATTATGGGTGGTAAGTACAGTGTTGATGCTGGTGGGGATTTTAGTGGCGGCAAGCAGTTTAACCGCCTCTATGGCGGCGTCAAAGACCCCTGC
>JAURXC010000388.1 GCA_030654645.1 Deltaproteobacteria bacterium
GGGGGCCGACGATGTGCGCCGCTCACTCGGTTTCGACAACCTGGATTTTGCCAGAGGTTTCCTGGAACAGCTGCCGCTGGCCGACGCCGCCGCCGATGTGATGGTTTCCAACTGCGTGCTGAACCTCTCCACCGACAAGCGTCTGACCTTCAGCGAGATTTTCCGGGTGCTGGCTCCGGGAGGCCGGCTGTTCACCGCGGACGTGGTCTGCGAGGTCGAACCTGATGCGGATATACTCAACGACGGCACCCTGCGGGGCGAATGCATCGGCGGCGCCATGACCCAGAAGGACCTGCTGGGAATCCTGGAGGAGAGCGGCTTCGTCCGTTTCCGGGTGCTGAAGCGGGTCCCCTACCGGGTGGTGAACGGCCACCCCTTCCATTCCCTGACCTTTGAGGCGCGCAAACCGGCCGCCTCGCAATCGCCGCCGCTGCAGGTGTTCTACCCCGGTCCGGCCGGCGGCTTGCTCACGCCCGGCGGCCACTGGCTGCGCCCCGGCCAGAGCGCGACCATCCCGGCCGAGGACGCCGAACAGTTGGGCGAGCAGGTCTGGCAGCTGGACCAGCACGGTTTCGTCACCAATGTGGCCATCACCGCCGGAGCCAACTGTTGCATCTCGCCGGAAGCCGGTGCTGCTCCAGCGCCCCAGCCCCAGGCGATGCACGACGCCGGCTGCCTGGTCTGCGGTGCGCCGCTGGTCTACCGCCCCACCGGGCAGGACACCGCCTGCCACTATTGCGGCAGGAGCCTGCCGGCCAATTCCTGCTGCGAACAGGGGCATTTCGTCTGCGACAACTGCCATACCGGCGACGCCCTGGACCTGATCGAACATCTCTGCGGAACTGCGGTCGGCAGCGATCCGGTAAGCCTCTTCCACGAGTTCCGCCGCCACCCCTCTTTCCCGCTGCACGGGCCGCAGTACCATGCCCTGGTGCCGGGCCTGCTGCTGGCCTGCCTGCGCAATGCCGGCCATCCGGTCACGGACGGACAGCTCCGGGCCGCCATCCGCCGGGGCGGCGAGGTCAGCGGCGGCAGTTGCGGATTCATGGGGATCTGCGGCGCCGCGGTCGGCGTCGGGATCGCCTTCAGCGTGCTTTTGGAAGCCACGCCGCTCAAGGGCGAGGCCCGCCAGCAGGTGCAGGGGATCGTCCAGCGGGTGTTGGCGGAGATCGCCGGATACAGGGCTGCCCGCTGCTGCCAGAGGGACTGCTGGATCGCGCTGGGAGTCGGGATGCGGACGGCGGCGGAAATGTGGGATCTGCAACTGCCGGCGGTGGAGCCGTTCGCCTGCACCCAGATGGCCCGCAACAAGGAATGCCTGGGACTGGACTGTCCCCTGTGGCCGGTCTGATCCGGCTGTTCAGAAAGAACGTTGCTTTATCAGTTCATATAATGGAAAATAAGCGGCGGTTAGCTGTTTCATTAAGAACATAATTTCAAGGGTTTTCCCTTTTTTGCTGAAAGGAGCATGTCCATGTTGAATGTCGCCATAGTTGGAGCCAGCGGTTATACCGGGCTGGAGCTGATCCGTATCCTGCACTGTCACCCGGAGGTGGCGGTGACCTGCCTGACCTCGGAGCAGAGCGCCGGCAAGCGGATTTCGGAGGTTTTCCCCACTTTGCGCGGACGCTGCGACCTGATCCTGGAGAACCTGGAACCGGTGCGGGTATCGGAAAAGGCCGACATAATCTTCACCGCGTTGCCGCACAAGGCCGCGATGGAGGTGGTGCCGACCTTCCTCAAGCTGGGCAGGAAGGTGATCGACCTCTCGGCCGACTACCGCCTTTCCGATCCAGAGGTTTACGGCCAGTGGTATGAGCCGCACCTGAATCCGGCCAACCTGAAGAAAGCGGTCTACGGACTGCCGGAAATCAGGCGGGCCAAGATCAGGGGGGCAAAGCTGGTCGCCAATCCCGGCTGCTATCCCACCAGCATCATCCTCGGCCTGGCGCCGCTGCTGAAGCAGGGGCTGATCCACCCCCACAGCATCATCTCCGATTCCGCCTCCGGAGTCACCGGGGCCGGCAGGAGCGCCAAGGTGGATTCGCTCTACTGCGAGGTCAACGAGGGCTACAAGGCCTACGGCGTGGGCGGCGTCCACCGGCATACGCCGGAGATCGAGCAGGAGCTGTCGCTGCTGGCCGGCGAGCCGCTGAAGGTGACCTTCACGCCGCACCTGGTCCCGATGGATCGCGGCATCCTCTCCACCATCTATGCGGCGCCGCTCAAGGAGATGACCAGCGCCGACCTGGTCAGGCTGTACGCCGAGTTCTATGCCGGCGAACCGTTCGTGCGGGTGCTGCCCCAGGGCAGCCTGCCGTCAACCGCCTTCGTGCGCGGCTCCAACTTCTGCGACATCGCCCCGCTGGTGGATGCGCGCACCGGGCGCATCATCATCGTCTCGGCCATCGACAACCTGGTCAAGGGGGCTTCCGGCCAGGCGGTCCAGAACATGAACCTGGTCTGCGGCTTTCCGGAAACAACCGGGCTTGACGGCCTGGCCCTGTTTCCCTGACGGTGGCGTTCCTCCCGATTACCGCTGCTGAAGTCCGCGCCCGTGGCTGGGACCAGCTCGACATAATCTTCGTCTCCGGCGACGCCTGCATCGACCACCCCGCCTTCGGCGTACCGCTGCTGGCGCGCTGGCTGGAGTCGCACGGATTCCGGGTCGGCATCATTCCCCAGCCGGACTGGCGCTCGAAAGAGCCCTTCATGTCACTCGGCCGGCCGCGCCTGTTCTTTGCGGTCTCGGCCGGCGCGATGGACTCGATGGTGGCCCACTACACCCCGGCCCGCAAACTGCGCCACGACGACGCCTACACCCCCGGCAACCGCCATGGAGCGCGTCCCAACCGGGCCACCATAATCTACACCTCGCGCCTGAAAGAGGCTTACAGGGATGTGCCGGTGATCATCGGCGGACTGGAGGCGTCGCTGAGGCGCTTCGCCCATTACGACTTCTGGGAGGACAAGGTACGGCGCTCGATCCTCTTCGACGCCAAGGCCGACATGCTGATCTACGGCATGGGCGAACGGGCGAGCCTGGAAGTCGCACGACGCCTGCGGGACGGTGAAAAGCTGCCGGAGATCGCCGACGTGCGCGGCACGGCACGGATCGGCAGCCTGCCGCAAGAGGTTCCCCGTGTGACACTCCCCTCTTTTGAAGAGGTGTCCGCCTCGAAAGAACAGTTTGCCATGGCCTTCAAGACGGCCTACCTGGAACAGAACCCCTGGAGCGCCAGGACGCTCTTGCAGCCGCACGGCAACCGCCTGCTGGTCTGCAACCCGCCGGCCCTGCCGCTCTCGCGCCAGGAGCTGGACGCCGTTTACGACCTGCCGTTCGAGAAGGCTCCCCACCCGTCATACCGCGAACAGATCCCGGCCTGGGAGCAGATCAAGACCTCGATTACCAGCCACCGGGGATGCTTCGGCGGCTGCGCCTTCTGCGCGATCACGATGCACCAGGGCAAAACGATCCAGTCGCGCAGCGAGGACTCGATCCTGTCCGAGATCGATGAACTGGCAGGCAAAGCCTGGTTTCGCGGCAGCATCAGCGACATCGGCGGACCGACCGCCAACATGTACGGCCTGAGCTGCGGCAACCCGGATGCGATGAAAACCTGCCTGCGGGAAAGCTGCATCTTCCCCCATATCTGCCGGAACCTGCTGACCAGCGACAAACGCGCCGTGGCGCTGCTGCAGAAGGCGCGCCAGCGCAAAGGGGTCAAGCATATAGCAATCTCGTCCGGTGTGCGTTACGACCTGCTGGAAGCGCAACCGGGCTACTTCCGGGAACTGGTCGGCCATCACGTCAGCGGGCTCTTGAAGATCGCCCCGGAGCACCTGGCCGAGCATGTCACGGAGTTGATGCGCAAACCGGGCCGGAAAGCCTTCGACAGATTCCTGATAAGGTTCCGCGACGAGAGCGACCGGCTTGGCAAGCGCCAGACCATCGTTCCCTACCTGATCTCCGGGCACCCCGGCTGCAGGCTGGAGGACATGCTGGAGCTGGCGCTGGCGCTCAAAAGGATCGGACTCAAGGTGGAACAGGTGCAGGATTTCACCCCCACCCCCGGCACGATTTCCAGCTGCATGTTCCACACCGGCATCGACCCTATGACCGGCAGACAGGTTTACGTGGCCAGGAGCGACCGGGAAAAGGGACTGCAGAAAGCGTTGCTTTTGTGGCACCAGCCGGGCGAACGCGCCAAGATCATGGAAGCGCTGAAAGAGCTGGGACGGCTGAACGACGTGGAAGCACTGCTGGGTGAGCGGGGTGGAACTTGCGTGACCGGAAGACCAGCCGGCCCGGCGCCTTATGGGAAATCCGGCGCCGCGCGCACAAAAAAAGCCCGCTGATGTCAGCGGGCTTTTGCGGTTTCTGCTTTGCGGTTGTTTGATTACTTCTTGGTAACGTTGGCTGCCTGCAGCCCCTTGGGACCCTGTGTGATGTCGAAAGAAACCGCGTCGCCTTCGGCCAGAGACTTAAAGCCGTCACCAGCTATCGCGGAAAAATGTACAAAAACATCCTCGCCGCCTTCCTGCTCGATGAAACCAAAACCTTTTGTGTCGTTAAACCATTTTACCTTGCCCTGTGCCATTATCCTGCCTCCTTTTTTCTCCGGTGCTACGCCGGAACTGTTGGTTACCGCTTAAGTTTCCGGAGTCTGATGCAGGGTAACCGCAAAGCCTGGTCAAACATGCTACTTGCAACGTTCTGCAAAAACTTCCGAAACTGGCTGCCCGAGTCGTTTATCACAGTGTTAAAGCGGGTGTCAAGAAAATTTAACGGCCGCCAAACGGCCATTCATCAGGGTGCTTTAAGTTCATCGGTTTTGGTTTCGAGTTTCCTGACCAGCTCGGAATAACCGCCATTGGTGATGATCTTGTTGAACTGGGTACGGTAATTCGAGACCAGGCTGACCCCCTCGATCACCACATCGTAGGCCATCCACTTGCCATTCTGATTGAGCATCCGGTAATCGAGGGTAAACTCATCCCGCTTGGCGGTAACTACCTTGGACTTGACCTCGGCATAGTCGCCATCAACAATTTCCTTGAGATAGACGATCTTCTCGTTGTTGTAGGACTCGATCTTGCCGGCGTACGAGTTCTCCAGCAACGTCGCGAACAGTTCGGCGAAGCGCTTTTTCTCCGGCGCCGTGCGCGAGTTCCAATGCTTGCCCAAAGACCTCTTGGCCATCTCGGAATAATCGAAAACCAGGGATATGGACTTCTTGAGCGCCTGACGACGCTTATGATCGTTATGTTTCATCTCCTTGCTGGCAACAATGCGGACAACTTCGTCCACGGTTTTCTTCACATCCTCGGTTGGTCCGGCAAAGGCCAGATTAGCGCTTAAAAAGACGCAAGCCACCAATGCCGCTAAATATTTAAACATGTCTCCTCCGGTCATTTTGCCTCTGCCAGCGGCGGTGCACCGATAGCATAATCAAGATTTGCCCCAGCCATCTTGTAATTGTATATGGACTGAAAGTATGAAGCCCTCATCCTGGCATAGGCCTGCAAAGCGTCAAAGATTTCCTTGGCCGGCCCGACTCCGAAATCGAAGTTTGCCAAGGCGGTCACGGCCCACTTCTTGGCGTTGGTATAGGCGGATTTGGTGGCCGTGACGCTGTTTTCGGCCTCTTTCAGGTCAAGATAGTATTTTCTGACCTGAAGCGGAATATTGGCATCCGCAAAGGTCCTTGTACTCAGCAGGCGGTTGTACTGTGCCCGCTCACCGGACGCCTTGGCCCCGGTAATACCGAAATCCAGTTTCCAGCGGGCGCCCAGAGCGACGCCGCCATTAAGATGCCTGAACTGATCATTTATGTAAGGGTTGCGAATACGGTCGCGATCTTCCGCGTAGGCCCAGGAGACAAGACCTCCCAGGAAAATATCGGGATAATAATTGGCCATGGCTGCCTCAACCAACGCCGAACGGGCTTTGAGACCTTCGGCAATCTGTTTGAATTCAGGACGATTGGCACGGGCCTTTTCCACGTAGACATCGAATTCCGGAGTCACACTCTCGTCCATTTCCAGACGTTCGCTTTTGATTTCAAGCTGTGATGACATCGGCAGATTCAATCGGGTCTTGAGCGCGGATAATGCCAACTTCTCCCCTTTTATTGCCTCTTCCAGATATTTTGCTACCTCGCCCGAGAATGCGTCCAGCTTGAACAGGTCGGACTCCTCAACGCCGTTGGAACCCTGATCCAGCATTTTCTGCGCCTTTATCCTGGCCTTGGACAGGCTTTCCTGTACCTCCAGGACGACCTCTTTAAGCTCACGGGCCAGCATCAAGCCGTAATAGTACTCTTTCACCTTCTGGGCAACCTCATTGGCGCGCTGTCCTTTACGTGAACGCTCCACTTCGATACCGTGAGTGGCTGCCTTCATATTTTCCGATATCTTCCCGAAGGTATAAAGCGGCTGGATCAGGGTAGCGTCGGCGCTGCTGAACCATGTCAGCTCTTTCATCTTGAAGGATTTATCGGTAGCGTTCAGGTCTTCTCTTTTTGCGGGCGGGGCCGGGCCAAACATCGCCAATACCTCGATCTGCGGATAGCGGTAGGATTTGGCCTCCTCCAGTTTGCTGGAAGTGTGATCGATGTCAGCCTGTGCCTCTCCCATTTCCGGAGCAGCCTTGAGGGCGATCCGGATACAGTCATCAAGACCAAGCACCAGACGGACCTTATCCGTGCCCTCGGCCGCAAATACCGAGGCCGAAAACAACGAGAGCGCTCCCACCAGCGCCATACACGAAAATACCGTTTTCATATCTTCAATATCTCCAAGCTGTTGTCAGACTTTACCATGAATGAATTTACTGACCAGTTCTTCAATGTCTATGGCGGACTCGGTTTCACGGATCACATCATTGTTTTTCAGCATCCGGTCCGAGCCGCCCGGCTTGAGCTTGATGAACTTGTCTCCAATGATGCCGCTTGTGCGAACCGACGCAATCACATCATCGGTGATTTTGACACCATTTTTGATCTTGAGGAAAGCCAGCGCGCGATCACCGCTCTTTTCGTCCAGCGCAATCCGGTCAACCTTGCCGATTTCAACCCCGGCCACCTCAACCCGCGCGCCCGGCTTCAGGCCAGAGACCGAATCGAATCCGGCGCTCACGGTATAGTAATCTCCGGCGCCGAACTCCATCTTGCCCAGCTTTACGGACACATAACCGAGACAGAGGATACCGATAATCATAAATGAGCCAACCATCATTTCCAGCTTTGCCATATTCATCTCCAACCTCTATGCAACCTGCATGCTAAATCATGTGAATCGGGCCGTCAAGACTGCCGCTGATGAACTGCCTGACCGCCGGATGATTCGAGTTCTTGATCTCGGACGGCGAACCATGCTGCAGAATCTTGCCCCGGTACAGCATGGCCACGTTCTGGGCCACATCGAAAATATCCGGGATCTCGTGCGAGACGATCACCGCGGTAAAACCGAACTTTTCATGCGTATCCTTGATAAGCTGGTGGATGGCACGCTTGATGATCGGGTCGAGCCCGGTGGTCGGCTCGTCGAACAGGATGATTTTCGGATTCAGCACTACCGCCCGCGCCA
>JAURXC010000391.1 GCA_030654645.1 Deltaproteobacteria bacterium
GTTCATCGCTCCATTTCTGGGATGGCTGGGGGTTTTCCTGACCGGGTCCGACACTTCCAGTAACGTCCTCTTCGGCGGACTGCAGAAAGCCACGGCCGAACAGCTGGGACTGAATCCGATCCTGACCGGTGCGGCCAACACCAGCGGCGGCGTCATGGGCAAGATGATCTCTCCCCAATCGCTGGCCGTTGCCACCGCCGCCTGCGGCATGGTCGGCGAGGAAGGCACCCTGTTCCGCTTTACACTGAAACACTCGATTTTCCTGACGGTAATTGTTGGAGTGATCGTGTATCTGCAGGCTTATTACCTGCAATGGATGATACCTTAGCGGCAGAACCTTACCACCCCTATCCCCTCCTAAAATAGGAGGGGGATTTTATAGCTCCCCTCCTTACAAAGGAGGGGTTGGGGGTGGTTGGGTTTGATTTATTGTCTAAGACACAAGGAGTTTCCCATGGAACCATCATTCATAAAAGAGCTGCAAACGATAGTCGGCGGGCAGTACACCCTGACCGACAGGGAGTCCCTGGCGGTCTACGGTTACGATTCAACCCCGGAGATCGAGAGCGTACCCGGTGCGGTGCTGCTGCCCGGTTCCAGTGATGAGATCATCCGCATCATGCGCCTCTGCCACGGGGCCGGCGTCACCGTCACCCCGCGTGGTTCCGGCACCAATCTTTCGGGCGGATCGCTTTCACACAACAGCGGTATCGTGCTGCAGACCAGCCGTTTGAACCGCATCATCGAGGTTGATGAAGAGAACCTGACCGCAACGGTCGAACCGGGGGTGATCACCAGTGCGCTGCATCGCGAAGTCGAAGCGCGCGGCCTGTTCTATCCTCCCGACCCGGGCAGCATGAACATCTCCACCATGGGGGGTAACGTGGCCGAGAATTCCGGCGGCCTGCGCGGCCTGAAGTACGGTGTTACCGCCGACTACGTCATGGGGCTTGATACGGTTCTGGCGGATGGAGAACTGCTGCGCAGCGGCGGAAAGGTCGTCAAGGATGTGGCCGGTTACAGCCTCAACCCGCTGCTGGTTTCATCGGAAGGCACCCTGGGATTTTTTACCGGCATCACAGTCAAGCTGATCCCCAGGCCGCAGGGCAAGATCACCATGCTGGCCCACTTCCCGGTGCTGCAGGATGCGGCCCTGGCGGTCTCGGCCATCATCGCCGCCAAGGTGATCCCGGCCACGCTGGAATTCCTGGACAAGGTCACCATCAGGTGCGTCGAGGATTACGCCCATGTAGGACTGCCGTTGGATGTGGACGCGGTGCTTCTGATCGAGGTGGACGGGCATCCGGTGGTGATCGCCGAGGAGGCCGCAAGCGTAGCCGAGATCTGCGGGAAGCACCGCTGTTCCTTCTTCCAGACCGCACAGAACGCTGACGAAGCACTCAAGTTGACGGAGGCCCGTCGCACCGCCCTTTCGGCGCTGGCCAGGCTCAAGCCGACCACGATCCTGGAGGACGCCACCGTTCCGCGCAGCTGTATCGCCGCGATGCTGAAGGTAATCCAGGATTCGGCCAGGAAATACGATGTGACGATCGGCACTTTCGGCCACGCCGGAGACGGCAACCTGCACCCGACCTGCCTGACCGACGAGCGCGACCAGGACGAAATCAAGCGGGCCCACGCCGCCTTCGAGGAGATCTTCGACGCCGCCATCGCCATGGGAGGCACCATCACCGGCGAGCACGGTGTCGGTCTGGCCAAGAAGAAGTACCTGCCCAAGCTGGTGGGCGAATCGGGCATCCGGGTCATGCGCGGCATTAAAAACGCCTTCGATCCGAAGGGAATACTGAAT
>JAURXC010000396.1 GCA_030654645.1 Deltaproteobacteria bacterium
GCCAATCAACTTGCTCTGCTGAAAAAGGGTCAAATGGCAACTGTCACCCTTCCCGGCGGGGCCACAGTCGAGGGCCAGGTGCGCCAGTTATCGCCCACCCTGGACAGCAAAACACGGACGGCATTCGCATACATCGAATTGCCGGTCCAGACCCGCATCCGTGCCGGAGCCTATGTGACCGGCCGAATCGATTTGGGGCAGCAGGTTGCCTTGACGGTTCCCAGCAGCACCATTGTCTTGCGGGACGGCCGCAGCTATGTCTTTGAAGTGGATTCGGTGCGCAACGTTGTGATTCAAAGGGAGGTGGTCACTGGGCGGACCCGGGATAACCGCATTGAAATCATCACCGGTCTTGCACTGGGCACACCTGTCGTCCCCAGTGGTGGCGCCTTCCTGAATGATGGTGACAGCGTTCGAATCGTTTCTTCCAGGGAGGCAGCATGAATATCTCCGCCTGGTCTATACGCAACCCTGTACCGGCCGTTCTTCTGTTTGTGGTCCTGACCTTTCTGGGGATCTTCGGCTTCATCAAACTCGGCGTCCAGAATCTCCCGGATATGGAGTTTCCGATTATTATGGTCAATGCATCCCTTGAGGGTGCCGCACCTAGCCAGCTGGAGACCGAAGTTGCCCGTAAGCTCGAGGATCAAATAGCTACCTTGTCGGGTGTGCAGCATATGAGCACGACGATCACCGATGGTATCGTCTCGATTAGCATCGAATTCGAACTGGAAAAAAACAGCGAGGAAGCACTGAATCAGGTACGCAACGCAGTAGACAGCATTAAAGGCAAACTGCCGGCAGCCATGCTGTCACCCACGGTGGCCAAGGTCACCACAAGCGGTGGGGCTATAGTCACCTATACGGTCCAGTCCGATCGCATGTCCGAATCCGAGCTATCCTGGTTTGTTGATAACGAGGTGGCCAAGGCCATGAGATCGATACCGAGCGTGGGCGATTTCAAGCGCATCGGGGGTGTTGATCGTGAAGTACTGGTGGAACTGGATCCCGCCAAACTTAATGGCTTCGGTGTCACCCCGGCCACCGTATCGGCCCAGTTAAGTGCCATCCAGAAGGATTTGTCGGGCGGCGAAGGCCGAGTCGGTAGCCAGAATCAGTCCATGCGCACGCTGGGTGCTGTCGATACAACCGCCGAGATTGCCGCTTTGCCAATTTCACTCGGCGATGGGCGCCATGTTCTGCTTGAGCAGGTTGCCCATGTACGTGATACCCATGCTGAACGGTCTTCGTATGCACTGTTCGATGGCAGGCAGGTGATAGCTTTCCAGATCACGCGTACCAAAGGGGCCGGTGAAATTGCTGTAGCCGATGCCGTTAAAGCGGGCATTGCCAAAGTCAAGAAGCACTATCCCCAGGTAACTTTCAAGGAAGCCTACAACACGGTTCGACCCATCAAGGATAGTTATGAAGGCTCCATGAACCTACTGTACGAAGGGGCGATATTCGCCGTGCTGGTAGTGTTCTGGTTCTTGCGGGACTGGCGAGCCACGCTGGTTTCAGCCACGGCCTTGCCTTTGTCAATCATCCCCACTTTCGGGGCGATGTATTTGATGGGGTTCACCATTAATATGGTGACTCTGCTCTCTCTTTCTCTGGTTATTGGTATCCTGGTGGATGATGCCATTGTGGAGGTGGAGAACATAGTACGTCACCTGCGCATGGGCAAGTCCCCGATCGATGCAGCTACCGATGCATCCAACGAGATTGGTCTGGCGGTGATCGCCACGACGTTTTCCCTGGTGGCGGTCTTTCTGCCGACGGCATTCATGGGTGGGATCGCAGGCAAGTTCTTCCGCCAGTTCGGCGTCACGGCCGCGGTAGCGGTATTGGCTTCGCTGATGGTAGCCCGCTTGTTGACTCCCATGATGGCTGCCCATATGCTCAAGGGAAACCATCCCGAGGAGCAGGACGGCTGGTTGATGAAGCGCTATCTCGGATGGGCACGCTGGTGCCAGGAGCATCGCAAGATTACCGTGGCGGCGGCAGTCGGCTTCGTTCTTGGATCTCTGGCACTGATTCCGCTGCTGCCTACCGGATTTGTGCCTGTCGGCGATCAAAGCCAGGCCCAGGTCACGCTGGAACTTCCACCAGGAAGCCGCCTGGACGACACGCGGCTAATCACCGATCAAGCTATTCAACTGTTAAGGCAGGTCAAGGATGTGAAAGAGATATTCAGTGCCGTTGGTACGGCAACCAGCGCCGGCGGGTCGGGCGGAGGAGCCACCAGCGATGTCCGAACAGCGACTCTAATCTTGAACCTGACGCCACGAACCGAGCGCAGTTACAAGAAGGCCCAAAACGAAAAGGAAATCCGCCAGGTTCTTGAGCCGCTTCCCGGTGTACGCGTGAAACTCGGTAGCGGCGGTAATGGAGAATCTTTACAGATTATGCTGGCAAGCGATATCCCCACGCTCCTCGCAACTACCAGTCAAGCTGTTGAGCGCGATCTACGAACCCTTAACGGCATTGGTTCCGTAACTTCCAGTGCAAGCATGCAACGGCCGGAAATCCAGATCAAACCCGACTTTGCCCGCGCAGCCGATCTCGGTGTTACCAGCACCTCCCTGGCCAATGCGGTACGGGTCGCCACCTATGGGGACTATTTGACCAGTTTAGGAAAACTAAACCTGCCTCAGCGCCAGGTCGACGTCCGTGTTCGCTTGGCCAACACCGTTCGCCAAGACATAGACACTATTGGTCAAATCCGCGTAGAGGGTAGCAATGGTCTGGTGGCCCTTAATAATTTGGCGGAGATACGGGTAAGCGACGGACCTAGCCAGATTGTACGCCGGGATCGGCAGCGCCAGGCTACCATAAATGTAGAATTGGGAGGACGCAGTATCGGTGATGTCATGGCCGAGGCAAATCTACTACCTTCATTAAAGTCATTGCCTGGCGGCGTCACCCAGTTGGCGTCGGGCGAAGCCGAAAGAATGGGTGAGTTGTTTGGCAGTTTTGGGCTGGCGATGGCTGCCGGTATTCTGTGTATTTATGTCGTGCTGGTCCTGCTCTTCCACGACTTCCTGCAACCTGCCACGATCCTGGCCGCACTGCCACTCAGCGTTGGTGGCGCTTTCCTGGCGCTGCTGATCACTGGCGCCAGTTTCTCTTTGTCGTCCATCATGGGCTTGCTGATGCTGATGGGCATCGTTACAAAAAACTCCATCCTGCTTGTGGAATATGCCATCATGGCAAGGAGGGAGCGTGGCATGAGCCGTCTGGACGCCCTCATGGACGCCTGCCATAAACGCTCCCGGCCCATCCTGATGACCACGGTTGCCATGGCTGCCGGGATGTTGCCGATCGCTTTAGGATTTGGGGCGGCCGACCCAAGCTTCAGAGGACCCATGGCTATTTCGGTGATTGGCGGTCTGGTGACTTCGACCCTTCTGAGTTTGCTGGTGATACCTGTGGTATTCACTTATGTGGATGATGTTCTGGTTTGGCTTAGACGCCATGTCAAGGCGACTATCGACAGTGAACCTAAAAGATTTCCTGTCAAACTTCCCCTTGATGACTTCAGGTAAAAGGTATGTTCCGAGTCCCAAAAGTGGTCCCATAAGAAAGTTGGTAACTGGCCCTGTGTCAAACCACTTTGTTGCCGTATGGTCAAGCAGGGAGATATGATCATGTCACAGCAAAGCAATTGGACAGCAACGGCGCAACTGGTGGCAGCCATGGCGCTGGCCGGAAGTTCGGTGGTTGTAGGCAAGGGCTTGGCAAACACGTTGCCGGTTTTTCTGACCACGGCCGCCACGCTGATGGTGGCTTTGGTCGTGCTGCTGCCATGCGCCTGGCGCCGGCGGGCGGAAATTTCCGCCCTTGAAACGAGGGAGTGGCTCTATCTCTTCCTGCAGGGGTTCTTCGGTATCGTGCTGTTCCGGGTCTTGATGCTGCACGGACTGCGCACGGTCGGAGCGGCCCAGGCCGGGATCATCACCGGCACGTCCCCAGCGGTGCTCACGATCCTTTCCTGGCTGATGATGGGTGAAAGGCCTACGGCGCTTTCCGGAGTTTGCCTGTTATGCACCATCACCGGAGCTACCGGGATTGCGCTGGCGGACAGGGGCGGGGTGCAGAGCGGCGGTTTTTCATGGGGAATGGCGTTGATATTCGGAGCGGTAGTCAGCGAGGGGCTGTTTTCCATCTGGCGCAAGCGCATTGCCGCCACGGTGCCCGCCACCACCAATACGGTGGTGCTGGTTTTCTGCGCCCTGCTGGCGGTGCTGCCTATGGCGCTGGTTGACCTGTTGCGCCATCCGGTGGCGCCGACAAGCGCAGATGTGGCGGCGATCCTCTATTACGGCGCCGTTGCCACCGTGGCAGCCTATATTCTCTGGACCGGAGCGGTCGGCTCTGTAAGCGGTGTGACCGCCGGTATCGCAACTGCCGCGATGCCGGCCAGTGCAGTAGCGCTTTCGGCGCTTGTGCTCAATCAACCGCTGTCTTTAACGCAACTGTGCGGATGTCTGCTGGTGATGCTGGGGATTGTAGCCGGGGCGTGGTCGGCGAGAGGAGAGTAATATGTCAAAAATGTAATCCATGCTTTCCAATCCCCAATCATTAATGGCCGATTCGTATTAAGAGGTGTAAAATGTACTTACCTTGCATTAATAAACAGTTCACCGGATTGTACGTTGCAAAGCTCATTGCCGGTCATTTTTATAAAATCCGATCCGGATTGGAGGAACTGCATCAAGTCGATTGTGCCAGGCAAGGACGTTCAACAGGAGGTCGATCATGATTACACGAAGATTGTTTCTTATAGGTGGCTTGTGCACCCTGATTACAGCCTGCAACAGAAACGGGAAAACTCAAACGGCTGCCGCCATATCCACAGATTCCAACCGGGCGGCAACATCTCGAATCCGGCTTTATTCCTCGGACAAAAAGGATTTTTTTATGAGCGACAAAGTCATTAAAAGTGACGCCGAATGGCGCGCACAGCTGACACCAGAGCAGTACCATGTCACCCGCGAGAAAGGCACCGAGCGGGCTTTCAGCGGCGCTACATATAACAATCACGAAAAGGGAATTTACAAGTGCATCTGTTGCGACAACGACCTGTTCAGTTCGGAGCACAAGTTTGAATCCGGTACCGGCTGGCCCAGTTTCTGGCAACCGATCGCCCCGGAAAACGTTGCCCTGAAAGCCGATAACAGTTTGTTCATGAAGAGGACCGAGGTTCTCTGCAGCCGATGTGACGCTCATCTGGGACACGTGTTCGACGACGGCCCTCAACCGACCGGGTTACGTTACTGCATGAATTCCGCATCCATGAAGTTCGTCAAGTAACCGTTCTTTCTTCTTGGTGAGGTCAGCGATAGATGGGGCGGCTTTGAGTATGTGCGAACAAAATCAGCATGTCCATTCAGCTTTCCTATCCCATCGATAACTCGTGAGAATTTATATTTCTAGGCCTTTGCTATGTTTTTTGGTTTGAAGTTTTTTCAAGGTTATGCATAATAGAAGACCTAAAAAGTCTTATTTGTCTGCAGGCGGCCATCCGTGTTAATCAAATGACATTCATAGCAATAATCCAATCACATCATTTGATAAAGCTCACAACGTGGTATAATCAACCGCATATGTCTGCAAAAAATACACTGCCCGAATCCATTTCCCGTAACTATCATTTGGAAGGTTTCCTTGATGCACACTTATTTAAATAATCATCCGGTTTGTGTTCAGCCCCATGGATAACAGCCGATATGACCAGTTACGCCTTGCGATCGACAAACATGCCATAGTCAGCGCAACCGACAAGTTTGGCACTATTGTCGAGGCTAATGACACATTCTGCTCAATCAGCGGTTACAGACGTGATGAGCTGATCGGCAAGAACCACCGCATTGTAAAATCCGGCATCCATCCCGACTCCCTCTATCGTGAGATGTGGGCAACAATCACCTCCGGTAACGTCTGGCAGGGAACCGTCTGCAACCGAAAGAAGAATGGCAGTTACTATTGGGTTGAAGCTACCATCGTGCCGATACTGGATGAACATGGCCAACCATGGCGATATATCTCGATACGAACCGATATCACGGAGCTTAAACAGGCCCATGAACAGCTGGAAAAGGAACTGGGGCGGACGCAGTCACTTCTGGAAGCTCTGGGAGAAGGTGTTCTCGGAGTGGATCATACCGGGACATGCACCTTTATCAATCCCGCCGCGCTGGCAATGCTCGGATATGATCAGGAGCAGGTATTGGGAAAGGACTCGCAACAGCTATTCCGCTGCACATTCGATCTCAAAACCCAGATAACGGAAGGAGAGTGCCCCGTCATAAACACCCTTAAAGACGGCCAGTCCCGCAAGACAGAGGAGATTTATCTTTTTCGAAAAGATGGCACTCCGCTGCCGGTCAGCCTGTCGGTCAGCCCGATCGGCTCCAGGGATGCGGACTGGGGCGCAGTGGCGGTATTCCACGATCTGACCAGCCGCAAGGCGATGGAAGCCGGGCTGATCGCGGCTCGGGACGAAGCCCAGTCAGCCAACAGGGCAAAATCCCGCTTTCTTTCCAATATGACCCATGAGCTGAGGACACCGCTGAATGCGATTCTCGGGTTTGGACAGCTCCTGGAGGTTGATCCGGCACTTAACCCGGATCAGTATGATTCAGTGATGGAAATTACCAATGCCGGACGTCATCTGCTGGATCTGGTTAATGAAGTGCTGGATCTGGCGAAAATCGAATCGGGTTGTCCGACCCTGAAGATCACATCGGTCAGCCTGGATGAACTTGTAAATGAATGCCTGGCGCTGACCCAGCCGCTGGCCGCCAGCCGGGGAATCTGTTTCATGGTACCCAGCGATTCGGGATGTGTGCTCAAGGCAGACCGAATTCGCATGAAACAGGCGCTTGTCAACCTGCTCAGCAACGCTGTCAAGTACAACTCTTCAAACGGCCAGGTGCGGCTGGAATACGAGTTGTGTGGAGAACAGCACATCCGCATACATGTTCTGGACAGCGGCGCCGGTATCGCTGCGGATCGTTTGCCGGAACTGTTTCAGCCCTTTCAGCGGCTGGGGCAGGAGCTGGGCGAAGTCGAAGGGACCGGAATCGGTCTTGCTATTACCAAGAAGCTGATCGAAGCGATGGGCGGTAGAGTCGGAGTTGCCAGTACTCCGGGCGAGGGGTGCGATTTCTGGCTCGAACTTCCGCTGCAGTCGGAAAAAATCGACTAGCAAATTGTAAGTGGCTTTAAAAATGTTTCCCTGATTATCAGGAGTTGGAGGTTATGAATGTATGTTCCTGTGGAAACAGCTCAAAACAGCAGGATCATGATAGTTGACGACGAACTGGTCAATCTGAAGCTGCTGGAAAAAATGCTGAGGGCCGAGGGTTACACAAACCTTGTATCAATATCCGATCCGAGGCAGGTTCGCGATGCCTATTGCGCCGAACCGACCGACCTGATCCTGCTGGACCTGAACATGCCGTTTATGAACGGTTACGAAGTCATGGCGCAACTGAAGGAGCTTGAAGATCCGCTGCTGCCCCC
>JAURXC010000398.1 GCA_030654645.1 Deltaproteobacteria bacterium
ATTCATATAAATGGCGCGCCCGGACCGATTCGAACGGCCGACAACCTGGTTCGAAGCCAGGGACTCTATCCAGCTGAGCTACGGGCGCATAAGTTTTTGAAAGATACCACAAAATTGCCTCAATAATAAACAATTTCGTGCCAAAGCGAATTCAGTTGCCTTTTTGTCAAATTTTTTTACAATCTAATTAATTGCGCATCCTTGTGCCATTGCCGGAAGTTATGGAGAAAAGGCATGCATAGTATTCAAAACAATAACAGATTGACAACCCGCAAGATTCTGTTCCGTGTGTTGCTGGTGGTTTTTCTGGTGGAGTCGGTCAACGAGTTGTTTGCTCTTTTTGGGCCGACCCGCTCCGGTATCTATCACCTGCTTGAGAGTCTCATGCTGGTTGCGGTCAGTGGCCCGATTCTATGGCTGACCATCGCGCGGCCGTTGAAGCAGTCCGCCGAACAACAGAAGAGTGCCGAACTTGAGAGAAATAAGTTGCTGTCGCTGATGGAGTCGACAGTCGAGTCTACCACGGACGGTATCGTTGTGTTCGACATGGATAAGCAGATTACAATTCACAACAGGCAGTACTGCAATATGTGGGGAATATCGGAGACCATGGCCGCGGAAGGTCCGGTGACTTGTATCAATGATACTATCCGTAGTCAGTTGATCAATCCCGATGAGTTTGACGGTCACTTGTGTCATCTGTATGAATGCCCCAATTCAGTTTATCATGACGTATTGCATTTGAAAGACGGACGGGTTATCGAACGGATCTGTACGCCGCAAAATGTTGAGGGCCGGATAATAGGACGAGTACTTAGTTATCGTGATGTAACCGAGCGGGTGATGGCCCAGAAGGCGATCCAGGAGAGCGAATCCCGCTTTCGCCAGATATTTGAACAGAGCGCCGACGCCATTTTTCTTTTCAACCTGACCTGCACATTGGTGCTAGACCTTAACCAGGTGGCATTGAAAATGTTCAACTACGAGAAGAGCGAACTAATCGGACATCCGCCGGATTTTCTTTTCTCCCCGGAGGAGTGCCGCATAATTCACAACCAGACCTCTGAAACGAGCAATGAGACCGGGTATTGGGTGGATATCCTGCATGCTCATGGCAAGGATGGCGCGGAAATGTACGTTTCCGTCCGCTGCCGCCGGATCGATCTGGCCGACCAGCAGGTGTTGCTCTGCACGATCAGGGACATCAGCAGCCGGGTGCGGGCGGAGGAGGAAAATCGGGCTATTGAAGCCAAGCTGATCCAGGCCAACAAAATGACTTCTCTGGGTGTGCTGGTGGCGGGTATAGCGCACGAGATCAATAACCCGAATAACTACATCATGGTCAGTTCGGAGCTGTTGTCAAAATCATGGAAGGATGCCTGTCCGATCCTGGTCGAATATCAGCAACAGTATGGGGATTTCGAGATAGGCGGAGTGTCGTTCGATGTGATGCAGCACGAAATTCCCAATCTTTTAGAAAGCATAACGGATGGATCGCGGCGAATCCGGGACATCGTCAATGGTTTGAAAAACTTTGCCCGTGAAGGCAAAAAAGGGATGCGTGACGACCTGAATGTCAATGAGGTCATTCAACAGGCTACAACAATAATCAGTCATCAGATCAGACGCAATACCCATCGCTTCCAGGTTGACATCGATCCGGCCCTGCCTACCGTGTTTGGAAACTCGCAGCAGATCGAGCAGGTGTTGATCAATCTGATTCTGAACGCCCTGCAATCGCTTCCCGACCCGGAACGACAGGTGCGGGTCGCCTCCCGCTATGATGCGCTGACCTCCATGGTCTGCATTGAAGTTTCCGACCAGGGGATCGGGATACCCGACAACATCTCAGGCAGGGTTCTGGAGCCTTTCTTTACAACTCGTCTGGATAAGGGGGGCACCGGATTGGGGCTTTCGATTTCCAATTCCATCATTAACGATCATGATGGCACGCTGACTTTCAGCTCATCACCATCCGGAACTACCTTTGTCATCCGCATTCCGGCCAACCGTACACACAAGATCAATGAGGTGCAGAAACATGTCTAATGAATTTACCCGCACAATCCTTCTGGTTGACGATGAACCGGCCATTCTCAAGACGAGCAGCCTGATGCTCCAGGGGCGCGGTTTCAGCAGGGTTCTGACCGCTCTCGACAGCCGTGATGTGATGAAGATACTTGCCGAGGAGCCGGTTTCGGTGGTTGTTCTCGATCTGTACATGCCGAAAATCTCCGGCCAGGAACTGCTCCCGCGGATAATAGCTACTTATCCGCACATTTCGGTGATTATAATGACCGCGCTGGACGAAACACAGTCGGCGGTTGAATGCATGCGGGCCGGCGCCTTTGATTATCTTGTCAAGCCGGTCGAGTCGGACCGCATGGAAGCCACTGTGTCGAAAGCGCTGGAGGCCAGCACCCTGTCCCGTGAAATGTCATCCCTGAAGGATTACCTGCTGACCGACAGTCTCAAATATCCGGATGCCTTC